>JASLES010000033.1 GCA_030151005.1 Silvimonas sp. | reverse complement strand
TTGCCCAGCCCGTGGCGCATTAATACCGAAATGATTTCCCGTACGCGCGGCAGATCGCGCATGACGGTGAATGTTTCCTTGAGCATGCTGGATTATGTTTCCCACGATATTGGCGATGCACCGTGCAAGATAACCCATTTCTGGCACAGAATCTGTGTCACCCCGCAGCTTTGTTTACCCGTATGTAATATTTGCACGTCAATGGAACCATTATGGGGCAATGGTCTCGAAAGGCGTCCTCCTTGCTTTTTCTGGCTGTTTTTTCAGTGACCCACCTTTCTCTGTCAACCCTGTGTGAGGCTGTTGCAAACGTTCCCGGCAGCCTTTGCCCGTGGCGCAATTCCTGCTTTACAGCATCAGGACACCCCGTTACAGTTTGCCCCCATGAAATGTGAACGGCTGATTCTTGCCCTCGTGTTGGGCTTTACGTTTTACGGGGCGCAGGCAGACGACCTTCCCGGCACCACCACGGCCTCTGAGCCTGTGGCTTCCGGCTGGCTGGGTGGCGGCAAAGCCAGCAAGCCCACCAGGGCGGACAAGGCTGCGGATAAAAGCGCCCCGGATAAAACATCCAGCGACAAAGCGGCAGATGCGGGTGATGGCGAACCCAACCCCGCGCAGCCTGCCCAGCAGCTACTGCTGCAGGCCATGAGTCTGATTGGGGTTAAATACAAATGGGGCGGAAAAACGCCAGAGTCCGGCCTGGATTGCAGCGGTTTTGTGCGGTATGTGTTCCAGAATTCTCTGAATATCACCCTGCCCCATAACGCGCTCGCCATGAGTCAGTCTGGCAAGGATATTGATCGCAGCGAACTCAAACCGGGCGATCTGGTGTTCTTCAATACACTGCGCCGACGGTTCTCGCACGTGGGCATCTATCTGGGCGACAACCGGTTTGTGCACTCGCCGCGCACCGGGCGCGATATTGAAGTCGCCAACATGAATGAGTCTTACTGGACGTCCCGCTTTGATGGTGCGCGCCGGGTGGCTGACATGAGCGGCGAAGCGCCGACACTGGCCAGCCTGCTGGCAGTGGCGGGTACGTCGCGCAGCAGCAATCAAGCAGAATCTTCCGCCGCAGCGGGGATAGAGCCACAGGCTGGTGGTAGCTGCCGTAAAGTCACGCGTGGCAAAGGCAAGCACAAGCACGTTGAGACAGTCTGCAGCAAACCCAAGACTGGCAAGAGTGCTGCAACGCCAGCCAAAACCAGCAAGGCCAGTGGCAAAGCCCCCGCCAAAAAGCCGGCACGCAGCACCAAAAAGAAAGCAAACTAGGTTGGCACGGTGCTGCGCGATAACAAAAAGCCCGCATTTAGCGGGCTTTTGTTTGATCCGTAACCGATTAACAGCCCTCGTTACGGTGCCAGTCGGACAGCGCGCACGATATCGCCATCTGTAATATCCAGGCGCTGCAATACATCAGCGGTCAGTGGCAGGCTACCCTCAAGGGGGTGGGTTATTGCCAGTGCACAGCGAAAATCAGCCAGTTTGCGATTGCTTACCAGCCAGGATTCGCCACCCTCAGGCGTGGCATTGACGCTCAACGATTTGAATAACTGGCTGTCGCGCACTGCGCGCACGTCGGTCAATGCGCATTCCAGGCTGGGGCCAGCATCGAAAATGTCTACGTATCCACGATAGCGGAACCCTTCTGCTTCCAGCAGCTTGCGCGCAGGGCGTGTGGCCGGGTGTACCTCTGCGACTGCCGCTTGAGCCTCTTCAGACAACAGGCAGGTGTAAATCGGGTAGCTGGGCATCAACTCGGCGATAAACGATTTATTGCCTACATAAGAGAGGAAATCCGCGCGGGCAAAGTCCATCTTGAAAAAGTGCCGCCCCAGGCTTTCCCAAAAAGGTGAGCGCCCGGTTTCGTCCGAAACGCCACGCATTTCGGCAATCACGCGTTCGGCAAACCGGTGGGGGAACTCTGCCATGAACAAAAAGCGGGATTTGGACAATAGCGCGCCATTGCCGTTGCCGCGGTGTTCTGGCAGCAAAAACAACGAGCAAAGCTCGGATGAACCGGTCAGGTCTGAGCTCAGGAACAACGTGGTCAGTTGCTTGTAGATATCCAGTTCGCGCGAAGTGTGTACGGTTAGCCCCACCCGATAGTTGTACCAGGTGTCATGCATGCCTACTGCGGATTCAATGCCAGACGTGCCCACCAGTTGCCCGGTGGTTTCATCTTCCAGCGCAAAGAAGTAGCTGGCATCACCAAGCTTTGGCTCACCGGCGACTGCGGCCATGCTGGCGGCAATGCGCGACTGCAGGCGCTCCGCATTGGGCTGCAGGGTAGTAACGCCTACACCGGCCTTGTTGGCCAGTTCAAACAGGCGGTGAAAGTCACTGTGCCGCAAAAAGCGGATGCGCATGGTTTTTCCTTTTGGGCCGTCACAGGGCGTGGCAAATTGCTGGCCGGTGTCGGGTTGTTGCGGCCGCTAGCCCAGATGCGGTCGTTTAGACCAAATGCAAGACAGTCATGTCGTCAGGGCTTGGACTGGGCCCCAGCAAACTGTAACAATTGCCGCGGCAGAATTTGCCTTCATCATATTGATTATCAAACGGCCCGACTTGCTACTTTTCATGTCGCATCTGCTTCTGGCTTTGACCATTCTGCTTGTGGCGGGTGCCCTGGTTTGTCTTTGGGTGCGGTGCCGTCTGCCCGACAAGGCTGATTATGCGTTGCGCCACGGCCGTCATTTCAAGGGTGGCATGCTGTGTTGCCATCTCTGCGGCGAGCGGGATATCTCTATTGATGAAAAGCTCAGCACCGGCGGTTATGTCGTGTACGGCTGCCGTCATTGCTGCACCGCCTTATGGCGGGATAAGCGCGGCTGATGCCCCGGCGCCAGACTCAGACAAGCGCTTCCACCCACTGAGCACGGTTGCCCGGTGGGTCATAGGGCTCCGGCCAGTATTCGCGCAGTTTGCTGATCCTGCCCCCGGTCACGGTGAAGAATGAAATGGCGCGAGCACTTTGCACGCCATCAGTCACCGAGACATCTGTCACGACGTGCCCGGATCCGGCCACACATTGATTTACCGTAAATTGCCAATGGCCGTGTGCGGGATATTCCCGGTTTAATCCGGCAAAGCGCTCGCGCCCGCGAATCAGCTCGTTGGACTGCGGCCATTCCACGACAAAATCATCGCTCAACACGGCGCCCACGGCATCAAAGTCATTGGTCTGCATCAGGCGCCAGAATTCGCGTACCACGGCTTCTGCCGGCGCAGTCATTCTTCGTCCTGCAAGGCTTCTTGCAAGTGGGGTAGCGCCGCGGATGGGACGGCGGTTTGCTGCTCCAGCAGCGGCTCATCCAGCCGGACCTGCTCGATCTCTTCAAAGCGGCGGGAGATTTTCTCGCTGGTAATCGCCACATTCTGTGCGTCTTCGTGCGCCTGGCGGATGTGGGTGGCCAGCTTTTTCATGCGGTCGTCAAAGCGCGCAAACTCGGTGCCCAGTCGGCCCAGCGCATCTTTGATGATGTGGACTTGCTTGCGGGTCTCC
>JASLES010000025.1 GCA_030151005.1 Silvimonas sp. | reverse complement strand
TAGCGGGGCGCGTCTTTGTTGCGCATAACGCGCGGTTTGATTACGGCTTTCTCAAGAACGAATTCAAACGCGCTGGCTTGCCGTTCCGGGCCAAGGTGTTGTGTACGGTCAAACTCTCACGCAAGTTGTATCCGGCCCAGTACAAACACAGTCTGGATGCTTTGGTGGCGCGGCATCAATTGACCCTGGCAGGCGATCGCCACCGCGCGCTGACCGATGCCGCCTTGCTGCAGCAATTTCTGACTGCGGCCGGTGCCGAGCTGGGCCCCGAGACCGTACGCGCGGCCATGCAAGACATGTTGCGCCAACCCGCATTGCCCCCCGGTATTGAGCCCGCCATGGTGGACGACTTGCCGGAAACTGCAGGCGTTTATCTGTTCTATGGCGAGAACGATGCGCTGTTGTACGTCGGCAAGAGCAGCAATATCCGCAAGCGCGTATTCAGTCACTTTGCGGCGGATCACCGTGCTGGCAAAGAGATGCAACTGGTGCAGCAATTGCGGCGCATTGACTGGCAAGAAACGGCGGGTGAACTGGGCGCGCTGCTGCTGGAGATGCAACTGATCAAAACGCGCGCGCCGCTGTTGAATCAGCAACTACGCCGCACGCGGGAGTTATGTGTATGGCGGCTGGAGGAAGCTGCGGACGGCGCGTTAGTACCAAAGCTGGTTGCCATGGAAGACCTGGAGCCCGCCGCCCAGCATACCCGCCCGTTTGTATTTGGCCCGTATCGCAGCAAGCGGGAAGCACAGAATGTGCTGACCAAGGTCATCGAAGGCAATGGTTTGTGCCGTCAGGTGCTGGGGCTGGAGCCCAAACCGCGCTCTGGCAGTGGCCCGTGTTTTGGCGCACAAGTGCATCAGTGCCGTGGGGCTTGTGTGGGCAAGGAGCCGCTCTCGGTGCATAACGCGCGCTTGCTAAGCGTACTGGCCAAACAACGCCTGACCGACTGGCCGTTCCCCGGCCCGGTGGGCCTGCGTGAGGGCAAGTACGAAGGGGCGCCGCTGCAAGTGGTCGATCAGTGGTGCTGGCTGGGCACATTGATGGATGAAAGCGATCTGGCAGACATCCTGGCGCAACCGAGGCCGGCGTTTGATATCGATACATTCAAGCTGATCAAGACTGAACTCAAGCGCGGTCAATACACCGTCGTGCCGCTGTACTGAACACGCGCTCAGGCTGCGCGACTGTCTGTGGTGAGATCGTTGCGCAGCAGCCGGAAGGGCTCGGGCATCGCCATGCCGTAGCCTTGGCCAAAGTCCACGCCCAGGCGGCGCAGTTCTTCGGCAATGGACTGGTTTTCGACAAACTCGGCCACCGTTTTCTTGCCCATTAAATGGCCGATTTCATTGATTGCCCCGACCATGGCGCGATCAATCGGGTCGGTCAGCATGTCTTTGACAAAACCACCGTCAATCTTCAGGTAATCCACCGGCAAATGCTTGAGATAGCCGAACGAGGACATGCCTGCGCCAAAGTCGTCCAGCGCAAATTTGCAGCCTAGTGCAGACAGTTGCTGCATGAAGTGTGTGGCGCGGGTCAGGCTGGCAATGGCTGCGGTTTCGGTCAGTTCAAAACACAAGCGGGACGCATCTACGCCGCTGCGGCGGATCTGGTCGAGTGCGTAACCCAGAAAATGCTCATCGCCAATAGACGTGCCAGAGAGGTTGATGGCGCATACCGCCAGCGGTTCCAGCCCGGCACGGTCACGCGCGCTGAGTGTCTCTAGCGTGTTACGCAAGACCCAGCGGTCGATCTCTGGCATCAGGCCATAGCGCTCGGCCGCCGGGATAAACGCCATGGGCGGGATGATCTCGCCATTGTCTGCGGCCAGCCGGATCAAAACTTCCACGTGCCGCGCCGCCGGGCCCGCTTGCAGGCGGACGATCTCCTGCGCATACAGCCGGAACTGGTTTTTCTCCAGGGCGCGGCGCAGACGGTTGACCCACTCCATTTCGCCATGCCGCAGGCTGACTTCACTGTCTTGCGGTGAGTAACGCTGCACGCGGTTGCGGCCTTTTTCCTTGGCCATATAACAGGCGGCGTCGGCAGCGCGCAGGGCTTCTTCCGGGACGATGCTGGCATCGGCCAGTTCTACCAGACCAATGCTCACACCTACAGTGAAAGACTGGTTGCCAAACGAATAGGGGAAGTCCAGTACGGCCTGGCGCAGGGTTTCGCCAATGCGCAACGCGGCTTCAAGGTGACAGTTTTCCAGCAGCACGCCAAATTCATCGCCCCCAATGCGCGCCAGCGTGTCGGATTGGCGCAGGTGCTGTTGCAAGGCGCTGGAGAGCTGGCGCAACAACTCGTCGCCGGCGGCGTGACCACAGGTGTCATTGACGATTTTGAACTGGTCCAGATCCAGGAACATCAAGGCATGCTCGCCAGGCCGCTGTACCAGCCGGGCATGCAGGCCGGACAATCGCCGCTCAAACTCTCGCCGGTTTACAAGGCCGGTGAGGGCGTCGTGGCTGGCTTGCCAGGACAGGCTGGCGGCGTATTGGCGCTCACGCGTGACGTCATGCAAGACCAGCACCACACCGGCGACACGGCCTTCGCGGTCGTGCACCGGGGCAATGGCGCGGTTCACCGAGATCTCGGTGCCATCGTTGCGGATAATGTTGAGGTCGCGTTCCAGCGGTGCGGTTTCGTAATTGCGGATTTCGCCCAGCAAAGAGACAGCGGCATTTTCGTGACCGGGGTCCATGGCCTTGAACAGCGAATCCAGCGGTTGTTGCACCGCTTTGTCCAGCGGCACGGCAATCATGCGTTCGGCAGCGGGGTTCATGTATTCCACGCGGCCAACGGTGTCGGTGGTGATCACCGCATCGACAATAGACGCCAGTGTGACCTGGGCTTTTTCTTTTTCCCGGTGCAGTGCGGCTTCCGCCGTTTTGGCACGAGTAATGTCGGTAAATGAACCGGCCATACGCACCGGGTTGCCGGCCTCATCAAAAAACGCCCGGCCGCGCACGCGGAACCAGCGATAGGCGTTTTCAAATGCCTGTCCGGTGCGTACCCGGTATTCAATGTCATGCGGTTCGCCGTCATTGAAATGGCGACGATGGGCATTAAGGATGACGCTCTTGTCTTCCGGGTGCACGCGTGCCAGCCAGGCATCCGCCCGGTTGGGCAGTTCTTCTTCAGTTACGCCCAGTAGATGGCGGAAACGAGGGGAGAACCAGGCATGCCCGGTCAACAGATCCCAATCCCAGATGCCGTCATTGCTGCCGCCTACGGCGCGTTGAAACCGTGATTCGCTGGCGCGCAGTGCTTCTTCAGATTGATTGCGCTGATCCAGAAAACGCGCAGTACGGCGCAAGGCCAGCACCACCAGCAACACCGCCGCCACGAGGTAAGCAATGCCAATCCAGGTGCCGGTCATGCGCAAACCGCCCGCAATGCTTTCAGAGAACGCGCGCTCAATGGGGGTCAGCTTGCCGTTGATATCCTGGATTTGTGCCCGAATTTGCCCGACACGTACCGTTTGCAGATCGCCCTGGGTGGCGTGCTCATGCAGTTCATCGGCCAATTGCTGCAACTGCGCCACGTATTGATCGGCCTGCCCCCACAGCTCGATAGAGCGGCTGACAAAGGGCACATGCCGGAAATTGCGGAACAGCCGGATCATGCCCGGAATGTCTTCGGGCAAATTGCCCCCCGCCAGTAACCCCTCCCGGGCGGTGTAGAGATCTGGCTCTGCCATGTCCAGCGCCAGGCGCGCGCGCTGGTCGCCAAGGGGGATGGCAAGCGCGTTCAGGTAAGACTGGTACTCCCGGTCATCCAGCGTGGAGGCGTAGCGGTCCAGATAATAAATGGCATCTTTCTGCCCTTTGGACCACAAGCTCTCGCCACCGACAAAAGCGCGCCCCGCCGACAGGATGTCCAGACAAGCCCATTGCAGCAGCACCAGCAGCGACACAATGAGCATGTAGGGCCAGGCAACCGGCAAGATTCGCTTGATGTAGGTCCAGCGCTGGACAGGCATGACGATGTCTTTCCTCCGCAATGCACTCGGGTACCGGGGGCGTGGGCCGGCAGGGGTGCTGACTTGGCCGTCCGCTTGCTGACTACTTACGGCTCATCATAAGAAATCCATTGAATACTAGCCGGTTTTTATATGCCAAACGCAAATAACGGGCCAGCGGCGCGGTTCCGTAACATTTTGTCGACGGTGATACGGCTCACCAGTCGGTGCATGCTGTTACAAAGGCCGTCGGCGCCCGGTTCTGGCGGTCCGTTATTCAGGGGTAAACCTCATAAGGAGAGGACGATGAAAACCCTGTTAACGACGGTATTGCTGGCTGCCGGCCTGACGGGCTGCGTGGTGGTACCCGTTGGCCCGCCACCCCGCGCCTACGTGCGTGCTCCGGTGATTGTGGAACCCGCTCCTGTGGTCGTCACCCCCGGCCCGTGCTGCTGGCATCGCTATTAAGGAGGAAGAGATCATGAAATGGATACTCGCACTTATGCTGGTCGGGCTGCTTGGCGGTTGCGTGGTCGTACCCGCGCCGATCTACGTACCAGTACATCATGGTTATTGGCGGTGATGTTGGCTTGAGGTGTTGGATTGCCTGAGGCAGCTGTAGTTGGGGTTGCCGTTGTAGTTGCAGTTGCAGTTGCTTTTGACTTCCTCCCCATTAAAGCCCAGCGCCGAAGAAGGGAGGGAGACCTCAGGCTCCCGACTGACTGAGGGAAGCCCGGAGGGCCGCAGGGCTGGGTCGCCTTTCTTTGGTTACTTTCTTTGGGGCCGCCGAGGTGGCTAAGCAAAGAAAGTGTCGTGCAGTCGGGCACCCCCGACATGTAAAACACCGCGCCGGAGGCGCTAACACCCGACAACAATATGAACAAGGCCCGCCACCCCGGACCCCCTGCCTGGCGGCCTCCATCCGGGCTAGGAGTGGCACCTGCCAATAAAGGCCACCTGTGGCGGCCAGACTGGATTCCCGCCTCCGCCGGAATGACACGGTAGTAGGTGTTCCCGGCGCCGCTGCACGTTACACCAGCAACAAAAAAGCGGCCCTTGGGCCGCTTTTCTTCGCCTGAAAAGGCTTGATCAAGCAAACAGCTTCTTGATGTCGTCACCCGCCGTAATGGTGAACTTCTTGTCCGTCGGCACCACGGCCTTGCCATCAAAGTATTCCACCCGGTACAGCGTACCGAACGAAAAGCTCGGGGCGGCTTCGCCCTGGCCGCCGACCACTTCAGCGCCACGGCGCACGTTGTCTGCCATCCAGCCCGGCAGGCGCAGGTGGTACGGGTTGCGTTCCACTTCGCCGACGTGGCAAGCCAGTGCAGCAATCAGATCTGCAGTGTCCTGATTGCTGGTTTCGATCAGGGCGTTAGGCTTGTCCATCTGGCGCCAGAACTCGCTGTCTGCCACGTAGCAAGCGTGGCCGATGCTGGCCAGCGCATCCATCACCAGGTAATGCGTACCGATGTGGGCAGAGTGATAGTCGTTGTTGTTCGGGAACACGCACACCGCAGGTTTGTATTCCTTGATCAGCGCAGCAATCACGGCCACTTTTTCGGCCCACTCTGCCGGAGCGCCGTCGCGGGTTTTGGTCGATACGTTACCCAGACCACCCGGTACGGTTTCGCGCAGGGAGAAACCCAGGTACTTGCAGGCATTGGACAACTCAGCCCAGCGTGGTTGTTTGCGGGCCGCATTAGAGCCTTGGGTTACCGCTACATTGACCACGTGATAACCGGCTTCGCGGCCAAGACGCAACGGCAGCGCGCCGATAATGCATTCATCATCCGGGTGCGGCGCAAAGATCATGACCACTGGCGCGCCGGCTTTGTCGGTACTCGGGGCCGGAGTCAAACCATCCAAAGAGCTATACAGCGGCGCATCTTTTTTCTGCAGCAGCGCATCGTGCGCCTGGACGAGTTCGAGGTATACCTGACTCATATTTTTTTCCATCCTTTTTTACGTGGTTTCGTGCCGCGCCGGACTGCGCATGGCCTGCGGCGCAACAGGTCGAGTATAGGCGTTGTCCGGCATGTGCTCAAAGTCCTGTATGCCACTGGCAAACGGGCATAATGCCGATTGCGCTCTCGACAAGAACAAACAAACTGCACATGCACACTTTGCGTTATTTCCGTCATGCCATCTGGGTCAGCCTTGCCGGGCTGGCCATTGCCGCTGTGCTGGGTGGTTCCGCCGGCCTCTGGGCGGCGTTTAACCTGGCCTTACTGGAAACCAGCCTCAGTTTTGATAACGCGGTGGTTAATGCCAGTATTTTGCGACATTGGGATAAACGCTGGCAGCAGCGCTTTTTGCTGTGGGGCATGATCGTCGCCGTGTTCGGCATGCGGGTTTTGTTCCCGTTGATCATTGTGGCCGTCATCGCCCACGCACCACCTTTGCCCGGCCCGTTTTCGGTTTATGAATGGATCAGCAGCGGGCACTGGCCAGCCAACGACGTGCTGACGATGGCCATCGTGGCGCCGCATCGTTACGCGGACACCCTGCAATCGGCGCATATCGAAGTCATGGCGTTTGGCGGGACGTTTTTGTTACAGGTGTTCTGGCACTTTTTCCTGAACCAGAACAAGGAAAGCCACTGGCTGCGCCCGCTAGAGCGCGCCATGCAGCAACTGGGCCGGTTGGAGATGGCGGGCGTCGTGCTCACCTTGATGGGTTTGCTGGTGCTGGCGTCGGCCCTGCCCCAACCCGAAGCCTGGCGTTTGCTGGTAGCCGGCATTTGGGGGGTGATTGCATATACCGTGGTCAACGGCATCAGCGCGCTTATGGGTTCGGACAGCAGCGTTGTGCGTGCCGGCTGGGGCGGGTTTATCTACCTGGAACTGCTGGATGCATCTTTCAGCTTTGACGGCGTATTGGGCGCGTTTGCACTGACCCGCAACATCTTTCTGATTGCCATTGGCCTTGGCATTGGCGCCATGTTTGTCCGCAGCTTTACGCTGATGCTGGTCGACAAGGGGACGCTGTCAGAACTGCGCTACCTGGAACACGGCGCCTTCTGGGCCATTGGCGCGTTGGCCGTGGTCATGCTGATTGCACCCCTGGCCGAAGTGCCGGATGCGGCTACGGGCGGGATTGCTGCGGTGCTGATTATTCTGGCTGCGCTGCATTCGTGGTATGCGAATCGGCGGGATCGTAAGGCGGCGGGGGAGTCGGGTTGAGGCAGACAAAGCAAATGCTTCCCGGCCTGCCTGCATAATTGTTGCAGTTGCAGTTGCAGTTGCAGTTGCAGTTGCAGTTGCAGTTGCAGTTGCAGTTGGGGTTGGGGTTGGGGTTGGGGTTGGGGTTGGGGTTGGGGTTGGGGTTGGGGTTGCATTTGACTTTCCTCCCCCATTAAAGCCAAGCGCCGAAGAAGGGAGGGAGACCTTAGGCTCCCGACCGACTGAGGGCAGCCCGGAGGGCCGCAGGGCTGGGGTCGCCTTTCTTTGCCTACTTTCTTTGGCGACGCAAAGAAAGTAGGGTGCTCCGGCCACCGCCGGTATCAAAAACAAGCGCGCCGTTAGGCGCTAACAGGTGCCAGGTTTTACGGCACGGGGTGGATTGTCGCTACGCTCCGACTCCACCCTACGAACCTGGCATGCCTGCCAGTAAAGGCCACCTGCGGCGACCCCACTGGATTCCGGCTCAAGGGGGCCGCCGAGGACCGGAATGACGAGTCACGGAAAGAGATCACCCCCGTGCCATCAACGCCTGCAC
>JASLES010000015.1 GCA_030151005.1 Silvimonas sp. | reverse complement strand
GTTTGATGTCGATACCAGCCACTTCACCGGCAACTACGCGCCGGCGGTGTCGATTGAGGCGACAGATTGTCTCAGTGACGATCCGGCCGTGCTGGCCAATGCCACCTGGACGGAGGTGCTCACGTCCACCAGTCTCTCTGGCAACAGTCACCACTATCTGCTCGCCACCGACACCGGCGTGTACACGCATCTACGCATTCATATCTACCCGGATGGCGGTATTGCGCGGTTGCGCGTCTACGGTCAGCCCGTGGGCGCGTTTGATGAGCCGGGCAAGGTGTACGACCTGGCCGCGCTGGAGAACGGCGGGCGGGCGGTGGCGTGGAACGATGCGCACT
The DNA here is from genome assembly GCA_030151005.1 of Silvimonas sp. Lineage (GTDB taxonomy): Bacteria > Pseudomonadota > Gammaproteobacteria > Burkholderiales > Chitinibacteraceae > Silvimonas. The sequence continues at coordinate 24,704 of JASLES010000015.1, read as the reverse complement.
TTGGCGTGGCATCCAATCTGTTGTTGCCAGGCCGCGGCATCAATATGGGTGATGGCTGGGAAACCCGCCGCCGGCGGGAGCCTGGCAATGACTGGTGCATTATCGCCCTGGGCGCGCCGGGAGTTGTGGAGCGGATTGACGTGGATACCGCGCATTTCAAAGGCAATTATCCGGATCGTTGCCTGATCCAGGCCGCCCGCATGGAGGGGGGCACGGATCAATCCATCATCACGCAAAGTATGTTCTGGCCGGTGTTGCTGGATGAACGCAAGTTGCAGATGGACGCCATTCACACCTTTGCCGATGGCATCGCCACGCTGGGGCCGGTAACGCATGTCCGGCTCAATATCATTCCGGATGGCGGCGTGTCGCGCTTGCGCATCTGGGGCAAGGTCGCCCGATGACCTCACCCTTGATGCTGGCGGTTGAACCACTTACCGCAGCGGCATTTGCGCCGTTTGGTGACGTGATCGAGGCCGCGCAAACCGCCCGGCATTTTCCCATTAACGGCGGCAATACCGAGCGGTTTCATGACTTGATGACACTGGCGACCGACCCTGACGGCCATGCCATCGTCAGTATTTTCCGTGGTCAGCCGCGGGCGTTGCCGTTTGGGCTGATCATGCTGGAGCGCCACCCCAAGGGTAGCCAGGCGTTTATGCCGCTCTCCGGCCAGCCGTATCTGGTTGCCGTGGCGCGACCGGGCGAAGGCGTGACGGTGGCAGACGTCCGTGTGTTTCTGGCGCGCGCAGACCAGGGCGTGAACTACGCGCCGGGCACCTGGCATCATCCTTTGCTGGCGCTGCATGCGGTGTCGGATTTTCTGGTGATTGACCGGGCAGGCCCAGGCGGCAATTGCGACGAAATCGTGCTTGAACCCGCTGGTGTGATCCCGGCCTGAGCCGTGGCGCGCTTGCCGGTATAATGGGTGCATCAACAACACAATAAATGCGCGCGACCGTGATCCGGATCGCCCGTGTATGGAGTTTCGATGCAACCGTTCGCTTCGCGCCGCAGCCGTCTGTTTGAACAACTCGCCCCTGGTGTACTGATTCTGCCCACCGCGCCAGAACAGACTCGCAATGCCGATTCCACCTTTCCGTTTCGTTACGATTCCAGCTTTTACTATCTGAGTGGTTTCCAGGAGCCGGAAGCCGTGATTGCGCTGGTGATTGGCGAGCAAGAGTCCAAAGCGGTGCTGTTCTGCCGTCCCAAAGACGAACTCCATGAAATCTGGGATGGATTCCGTTACGGCCCGGCTGCGGCCAAAGCCGAATTTGGTTTTGACGAGGCCTACACCGTTGATGAGCTCGACACCGAAATCGTCAATCTCTTGAAAAACCAGCCGCGTGTGTATTTCCCGCTGGGTGCGGATGCGGGTTGGGATGCGCGCCTGACGGGCTGGATCAACGGCGTGCGCAAGCAATCGCGCACTGGCGTGACCGCGCCGGCAGAAGTGGTCGATGCGGCAGAGATCATTGCCGAGATGCGCCTCTTTAAAGACGCGCACGAGATCGACGCCATGCACCGCGCGGGCAAAATCAACAGCGCTGCGCATATCCGGGCCATGCAGGCCGCTAAGGCCGGTATCCGCGAATACGTGGTCGAAGCCGAATTGCAGCATGAGTACTACCGCAGCGGCAGCCGGTTTCCGGCGTATACCTCGATTGTCGCCAGTGGCCCCAATGCCTGCGTGCTGCATTACGACAAGAACGATCGCCTGATGCAGGAGGGCGACCTGCTGCTGATTGATGCCGGTTGCGAGATCGAAGGCTACGCCAGCGATATCACGCGTACTTTCCCCATCAATGGCCGCTTCACGCCGGAACAGAAAACCATTTATGAACTGGTGCTGGCCGCCCACGCTGCCGCACTGGAACAAGCCAAACCGGGCAATCGCTACAGTGCCATGCACGACGCGGCGGTTAAAACGCTGACGGCGGGGCTGATCGAACTGGGTTTTCTGACCGGTACCGTCGAAGACGCGATCGAGAACAAGACCTTCCGCCAGTTCTACATGCACGGCACCGGCCACTGGCTGGGGCTGGATGTCCACGATGCGGGTCGTTACAAGATCGACGGTGAAGACCGCGTGCTGGAAGTGGGCATGGCGTTCACCATTGAACCGGGTTTGTACATTCGCCCGGCCGACAACGTGCCCAAGGCCTACGAGTACATTGGTGTACGCATCGAGGATGACATTGTGCTGACCGACAACGGCCCGCTGATCCTGTCTGATGATTGCCCGCGTACCGTGGCCGAGATCGAAGCCGTGATGAACCGCTAAGCCGCTGTTTGATCAATCCACTCACCACCATACCCAACGGAACCCGCTCATGATCGTCCGTCACCTGCCTTGCCACGTTGATATCGCCATTGTTGGAGGCGGCCCGGTGGGTGCGCTGGTGGCGCAACGGCTGGCGCGGCAAGGGCGCAACGCCATTGCCATCGAGGCGCGGCAAAGCGTGGATGACGGTGCGACTGACCCGCGCGCGCTGGCCTTGTCGTGGTCCAGCTACCAGAACTTGCTGGAAGCCGGCTTGTGGCAAGACCGACTGGCGCCCACGGCCATTGGCCGCGTGCATGTCTCCCAGCAAGGTTCCCTGGGCCGCACGGAGCTAACGGCCCAAGAGCTGAACCTGCCGGCGCTGGGTTATGTGGTGGCCTATGAAAAACTGGCGAAGCTGGCGCTGGAGCAACTGGCCACCGGCCCCGCGCAACTGGCGCTGGGTACGCGAGTGACGGGCATACGCAGTCTGTCGCGCTTTGCCGAACTGCAACTGGCCACGCAAACCGGCTCGGTCAGCATGACGGCACGGCTGGTTATCCTGGCTGATGGCGGCAAGCTGGTTGGCGAGATCGACGGCGTGCAGCAGACGGTCAAGTCTTACAACCAGCACGCCATTCTGGCGACGCTCACCCCGGCAGTGCCGCATAACAACGTGGCCTACGAGCGTTTTGCCGATGACGGCCCCATGGCGCTGCTGCCGTATGGTGATGATTACATGCTGATCTGGACTCAGACGCCAGAGCAGGCCGAAGCGCGATTGTCGCTGGACGACGAAACGTTCATGACCGCTGTGGCGAACCGCTTCTCTGGCCGCGTACCAGGTTTCACCGCCGTTGGCCCACGCCGCAGTTGGCCGCTAGCCCTGAAAACACTCGATTCCGTGGTGACCAACCGCATGGTGCTGATTGGCAACGCCGCCCAGACTTTGCACCCGGTAGCCGGCCAGGGTTTGAATCTGGGTTTGCGTGACGCATCGACCCTGGCCGATGTGATCTCGACCATGCCTGGTCACACGCTGGGCGAGCCGAGCATGCTGGAGCGTTACGCCGCATTGCGACGCAAAGACGCCGGTGCGGTGACGGCATTTACGGACAATCTGATTACGCTGTTTGAACAGCCCAATGTGCTGATGAAGCACGCCCGAAGTTTGGGGATGCTGGCGCTGGATCAGATCGGGCCGTTACGCAGGGGGTTTGCGCGGCGGCTGGTTTATGGGGTGAAGTGAGCCGCCAGGTAGGGTGGATGTGGAGCGGCAGCGACAATCTGCCGAGAGTTGTTTTAAAGACCTGATGTTAGCGCCTTGCGGCGCGGTGGTTTTACATACCGGCCACAGCCGGTATCCAAAACACCCGCGCCGTCAGGCGCTATCACCCATTCCGCTAAAACCCATCCTCAATCACCCAAATCAAACCTCACCATCACCCCCGTAGCATCCCGCACATCCTGCTGCGTCACCCCCGCCGCCAGTTCCTTCACCAGCAACCCCTCATCCGTCACTTGCAGCACGCCAAGATCAGTAATGATCAAATCCACCACGCCCACACCAGTCAGCGGCAGCGTGCATTTGGGCAGGAGCTTGAGTTCCGTCGAACCGTCTTTTTTGCGCGCGACATGTTCCATCAGCACAATCACCCGCCCTACACCAGCGACAAGGTCCATCGCGCCGCCCATGCCTTTGACCATCTTGCCGGGGATCATCCAGTTGGCCAGGTCGCCAAATTCACTGACCTGCATCGCGCCCAGAATCGCCAGGTTGATCTTGCCGCCGCGGATCATGCCAAACGAATCAGCGCTGGCAAACGTGGCGGAGCCTGGCAGGGTGGTGATGGTTTGTTTGCCAGCGTTAATCAGGTCTGGATCAACCGCATCCTCGGCCGGAAACGGACCAATGCCCAGCAGGCCATTTTCAGATTGCAACCATACTTCAATCCCGGTCGGGACGTGGTTGGCGACTAATGTCGGCAGGCCGATACCCAGGTTTACATAGAAACCGTCGTGCAGTTCTTTGGCGGCACGGGCGGCCATTTCATCGCGGGTCCATGCCATGCTCAGGCCTCCTTTGCGGCGCGGGTGGTGCGTTGTTCAATGCGTTTTTCCGGATGCGGGTTATGCACCAGACGATGGACAAAGATGCCTGGCGTGTGGATTTCATCCGGGTCCAGTTCGCCGGTTTCCACAATGATTTCGGCCTCAGCCACCGTGATCTTGCCGGCCGTGGCCACGTTGGGGTTGAAGTTGCGCGCCGTGCGCCGGTACACCAGGTTGCCTGCTTTGTCGGCTTTCCAGGCTTTGACCAGCGAGACATCGGCCACCAGCGCCGTTTCCATCACGTACATCTTGCCGTTGAATTCACGGGTCTCCTTGCCGGCGGCCACCAGCGTGCCGTAGCCGGTGGGGGTAAAGAACGCAGGGATACCGGCACCGCCCGCGCGCAGTTTCTCGGCCAGCGTGCCTTGCGGGGTGAATTCCAGTTCCAGTTCGCCAGCCAGATACTGGCGTTCGAACTCTTTGTTCTCGCCCACGTAACTGGAGATCATTTTGCGGATCTGTCGGGTTTCCAGCAGTTGCCCCAGGCCAAAGCCATCTACGCCGGCGTTGTTGGAAATCGCGGTCAGATTGCGCACGCCAGAATCCCGCAAGGCGGCGATCAGTGCTTCCGGAATGCCGCACAAGCCAAAACCGCCCACAGCAATGATCTGGCCATCGGCGACGATGTCCGCCAGTGCGGTTGTTGCATCAGGATAGAGTTTGTTCATAGGTGCTCCGTGTTATTACTCAGCGGGTGAAAGGCCGGACTTGTTACTGGGCTGTCCACCCGCCATCCATCGCCCATGCCGCCCCGCGCACCTGCACCGCCGCGTCGCTACACAAGAACAAAGCCAGTTCACCCAGTTGCTGTGGGGTAACAAACTCGGCGGATGGTTGTTTTTCCAGCAGCAAATCGCGCGTGGCTTGAGTCACGCTGATGCCGCCCGCCTCTGCGCGGTCGGCAATCTGTTTTTCAACCAGCGGCGTTTTCACCCAACCCGGGCAGATGGCATTGCAGGTCACGCCGGTTTGCGCCAGTTCCAGTGCGGCGCTTTTGGTCAGGCCAATAATCCCGTGCTTGGCCGCGACATAAGCGGATTTCTGCGCCGAGGCCACCAGCCCGTGCGTGGAGGCAATATTGATAATCCGCCCCCAGCCACGTTGTTTCATACCCGGGATCGCCAGGCGCATGGTGTGAAAAGCGGCCGAGAGGTTGAGCGCAATCACCGCGTCCCAACGTTCTGGCGCAAAGTCTTCCACGCTGGCCACATGCTGGATGCCGGCGTTATTCACCAGGATATCCACCCCGCCAAACTCGCTTTGGGCGTAGGTCATCAGGTCGGTGATTTCTTGCGGTTTCATCAAGTCGGCACCGTGGTAACCAATGCGGCCGGCGTGGTGCGTGACGCTTTGCTGCGCCGCCAGCACGTCGCCAAACCCGTTGAGGATGATGTTGGCGCCATGGCTGGCCAGTGCTTGCGCAATGCCAAGCCCAATGCCGCTGGTTGATCCGGTAACGAGCGCGGTTTTGCCTTTGAGATCGGTCATGGGTCAAGCTCCTTGGGTCAAACCAGACCAGTCAGGTAGTACACGGTAATGACAAAGAATACGGCCAGCGTCTTGATGACGGTAATGGCAAAGATGTCGCGATAAGACTCGCGGTGCGTAAGGCCGGTGACTGCCAGTACGGTAATCACCGCGCCATTGTGCGGCAGCGTATCCATACCGCCAGAGGCCATAGCGACTACGCGGTGCAAGACCTCCATGGGGATGTGCGCAGCATTGGCGGCAGCGATAAATTGTTCAGAGAGTGCCGCCAGCGCCAGGCTCATACCACCCGAGGCGGAACCCGTGATCCCGGCCAGCGTACTGACGCTGATCGCGGCGTTGACCAACGGGTTGGGAATGGCTGCGAGTGCATGGCTGACCGCAATGAACCCGGGCAGCGCGGCAATCACACCGCCAAACCCGTATTCCGATGCAGTATTCATGGCGGCCAGCAGGGCACCGGCAACGGCTTGCTTGCTACCTTCCTGCACGCGTGTGCGTACCGCGCCAAAGGCGGTCAGCAGCACAAACAGGCAACCAAACAGCAGCGCCCCTTCCACCGCCCAGATGGCAGTCACGGACGGGATCGCCGTGGTGACTGGCTTGGCAAGGCCGGGCAAGGCCAGCGTGTGGCTGGTGCCGTACCAGAGCGGGATGAGCCGGGTCAGCGCAAAATTGACCACCCCAATCAACACCAGCGGCGCAATGGCCAGCCACGGTGAGGGCAGGTTGCTGGTGTCGACCGGGGCGGGTTCGTTATGCAGTTGTGTGCCGTAGCCTTCGCCCGCAGCAATCAACTGGCGGCGGCGGTAGTTCAGGTACAACAGACCCACCACAAAGATGAACAACGCGCCAATGGTGCCTAGCCATGGTGCTGCCCAGGTGGTGGTCTTGAAAAAGGTGGTGGGGATGATGTTCTGGATTTGCGGCGTACCGGGCAACGAATCCATGGTGAACGAGAACGCGCCCAGTGCAATCACGCCCGGAATCAAGCGCTTGGGGATATTGCCCTGGCGGAACAACTCGGCCGCAAACGGGTAGACGGCGAACACCACCACAAACAGCGACACGCCGCCGTAAGTGAGTAATGCGCACACCACCACAATCACGGCAATGGCTTTCTCACGGCCAATCCAGCCGATCACGGCGTTAACAATGGCTTTGGAGAACCCGGACATCTCTACCAGCTTGCCAAACAAAGATCCCAGCAAGAACACCGGGAAATACAATTTGACGAAGACGACCATCTTTTCCATGAAGATGCCGCTAAACACCGGGGCAACCAGCGTGGGGTCGGTCAGTAATACCGCAGCCAGCGCGCAAACGGGCGCCATCAGGATCACGCTATAACCGCGATATGCGGTGTACATCAGCAAGGCCAGGGCGGCCAGAACAATGAGCAGAGCCATGTAACTCCTCCAGTGGCATTTTTATAAAGCCATTCTTGATGGGCAAGCGCGGGAGCGACCTGCACGCAATCAGTGCGTATCAAGGAGTTAGCAGGTTTTGTACCAGCTTGAAATCGACTACAAAATGCGGGTTTGCGGTCGATTTGATGGTGACGTGCGAGATATTTGTCTCAAAACGTAGACAACGACTGGGCGATGTGCGGTCGCAGCAAGTTGAGGCAGATCAATGAGAAGCGCGTCGGTTTGCCAATTTGTCTCTGTTTATAGACAAATTCTCAAGATAGAGACAGGCATCGGCGGCCAAGCGTACGGAGAAAAGCATCACGGCCAGTGCGATAAGCAACTGGCCGTGTCGTTTGTTGTGGGGTGAGCAGGTGCGGCCACCAAAGCAGGGGGCAATGGCGATGGTTACAGCAAGAGCGAACTGATCAATGCTTCGTCGGTAGAGGCTTGGGTGACTTGCGCGGCGGCTTGCGGATTGGCAGCCAGAATCTGCGCCCATTCGCTATCAAGCGACGTAGACGAACTGGTACTCGTCGTACCGCTGGTGGCTGCCGTACTGGTACTACTTGTATCCGTAGTACCAGACGTCGCAGCGGTAGTGGTGCTGGTCGAGCCGCCTTCCAGTTGGGAAATCAGCGAATCCAGCGTGGATTGCGTGTTGTTGGCCGTGTCGCTGGCACCCGACAACAGGGAGAATAGATCATCTGAACTGCTGCTTGAATCGCCACTTAACAACGGATCACTCAGCGTATTTTGCTCAATGATCTGATTAAGCGACGTCAACAAACCAGCCGAGTTGTAGGTGGTGGCATCTGTATTACTGTTGCTGCTGCCCAGTGTCACGGTGCTGCTGGGGCTGGCTGTACTGGACGTGGCGGCTTCTTCTGCGGCCAGTACGGTATCGAGCAGGGAGTCACTGGATGACGTACTGCTGGTGCCGCTGGCGGCAGTGTTACCCAGCAAACTGGATATCGACGAATAATTGCTTGATGAGATGCTGCTGGTCATGGGCGCGTCTCCTGATATTGCGGCCGGGCCGGTCGTCAGGCCTGGTCTGGCCAGGCGGATGGCCTCAAAATGCCATTAAAACAGGAACATGTATCTGTAGTTTGTCCGCTGGCGATAGATTTGTATCGCACATGTACCCAACGCACCAATATGAAAAATGGCATACCGCCGTTGCTGCGATATGCCATTTCTTTTGCGGTCTGGCAGCCAGACGGTGGGGTTAGTGCGTGGTTGGTACCGTCAGTTCCTGTACCAGATTGTCTGCGCCATAGACGTACTTGAGTGCCTGCAGGATAGCCCCGCTGTGCACGGCGACCGTGCGATTGCTGACCGGATCGTAATAGAACGCGCCGCCGAGCGAATGAATATTGCCGTCAAACACCAGCCCGACAATCTGGCCATCCCGATTAATGACCGGGCTGCCGGAATTACCGCCGATGATGTCGTTGGTGGTGACAAAATTCATGCGTTGTTGCGGGTCCAGCCGGTTCTTTGCGGCAAGCCAGGTTGGGGGCAGGGCAAAGGGCTCTGCACCGGTCGCCCGATCATACAAGCCGGCAAAGTGGGTGAACGGTGGCACATTCTGCCCGCGTTCCGGCCAGCCGCGCACCTCGCCATAAGACAAGCGCATGGTGAAGGTGGCATCCGGATAAACCTTGTCGCCCAATTGCGCAAAACGGGCCTGAGCAATCAACTCGGCATTCTTTTGCTCTACGGCGTCCACTTCATTTTCATAACGCAAACGTACGGCCCGTGCCGCCGGATCAACCAATCTGGCCAGTACGATGAACGGGTCGGTCGATGCCGCAACGGCACTCTCGCCGCCCTCCCACAAGGCTTTGCGCTGCGCCACATCCCCCAGATGCGTGCCGGCCACCAGTTGCGCGGCAACTTGTGCCGGAGACTGCTTGCCCAGCACCTGCTGCACAAACGGGTCATCTGTACCCAGGATCTCACGCAATTTGGTCAGCGATGCCGTCAGTTTGACCCGCTCAAAATCGGGGTAAAGCGGGGCGGTGGAAAACAAACGTTGTTCCAGTTGCGGTAATGCCGCTTCAGAGAACTCGGTCAGGCGCTGTTGATCGGGGCGCGCGCGCTCTGCTGCACCGCGCACCAGCGCGCGGGCAATCCTGAAGTACTGGCTATCAAAGCCGATGCCGATTTCTTTGGTCAGGTAGTCCGGTTCAATCTCGCGGTAGACGGTTTGGGCTTTGGCAATGGCATCCCACGCGCCACCTACTTTGGTAGACAAGGCCGGGTCTTTGGCAGCAAAGGCGCGCAGATCGGCTTCCTCCTGCCGTTTTCTGGCCATCAGAGCCGGGTCTTGCAGTGCTTGTAGCTGACCAAGACGGGCTTTGTAGCTGTTTTCAATGCCAAAGAGATCCGTTGCGGCAACGCGGGCGTTCTCCGGGCTTTCGGCACTGTATTGCGTCAGCATGCCGCGCAATTGGGCCAGGTTCAGCAAGTGGTGCTGTATGGTGATGTCGCGTTGTGTTTCCAGTTGCGCTACGGTCAGCAGGCGCTGGGTGCGGCCGGGGTTGCCCGTAACAAAAGTCAGTTCGCCTTCTTGTGCGCCCGCCGGGTTAAACGGGAAGTAATCCTTCACGACCGCCGGTTTGCCATTCTCGTAGGCGCGCAATAACGACATATCAATGGCATAGCGCGGGAAATTGAAGTTATCCGGATCGCCGCCAAAAAAACCCAGTGCCTTTTCCGGCACAAAGACAAGGCGCACATCCTGATAGCGATGGTACTGATATAGATCGTAGCGACCACCGTGATACAGGTCGACCAGATCGCAGCGCGTGGTGGTTTTGTTGTCGCCCACGCAGTCTGCGGTGAGCTTGGCTTTCACGGCATTTTGCGCGTCGCGGAACGCCGGGCCGGATAGACCGGCAGTCGCGGTTTTGACCGTTTTGGTCACGTCGGTAATGCGGTCCAGCCGGTTCAGTTCAATTTCCGGGCAGCGCACTTCTGCGGCTGGCGTCGCCGCCAGAAAGCCATCTTTGACGAAATCTTTCTTGATCGAAGACAACTGCTCCACGCAAGACAGCGCGCAGTGGTGATTACTCAGCACGAGCCCGGTGGGCGAGACAAACGAGGCCGAACACCCCCCGGCAATGCGCACGGAGGCATGCATTACTTTGTCAGTCCATGCCGCATCTGGCGTGAAACCGTATTGCTGCCCGATTGCCGCCGTCGGCAAATGATCCAGCGTCCACATCCCTTCTGCGGCAAGCCCAAGGCTGGGTACCAGAAAACTGCTTAATATCAGTAAGTTACGCAAGGTGTTCTCTCTCGTCGGGAATGCGGTGGATAGTTCGCAAACTGTTTTTAGTTAGCCGGGTCGGGCCAGGATCGTGCCAGTGTTGATTGTGACTTGCCCAAGTCGGGCAACCAATATGCAGATTTCGTGAAATGGGAGCACAACAGCAGCCTCGTTTATGAAATTATTTTTGGCATAACAAAGCAATGCTTAACATGATTAACGATGTTGAGCGGGGCGATCACACTGTGTCTTGTCCGCAGCAGCAAAGGGTTGCTGCACAAAAACAGGCACTACGGAGATCACCACCATGAAACGCATCTTTGCCATTTTGTTTGTTGCCGCTGCGGTCGGCGGTTTTACCACTTACACCGCCATGCAGTTCACCACCGCCATCAACAGCGCTGAAGCCGCCATGGATGCAGCCACCAGTCTTGCGGTGGCCAGCCATGGGGCAGGCATTTTGTCTGCACCGGATTCGCTTGATCCTGCCGTAGTGCAACAAGCTGCACAGGGTTCGCTCACGGTTTTGCAGCAAGGAGCGCAATGATGACCGGGGGCAGCGAGGCTGAACAAGCGCAGACCGTCAGCGCCGGCCGGTCGGTCCGGTTCTGGGTCGGGTTTATTACGGGGTCTACATTGCTCTGTGCCATGACGCTGGCTTTGTTGCTGCCGGCTAATCCGGCCGCTACGGCGCAGCCGGTGGCGCACCCGGCCCGCAAAAACACAGGCGCGCGCCCGCCCCGGGTCTGGGCGGGGCACCCTGCGCAATGGCCGCGCTGAAGTTAGCTTGACTAGCGTACGGCCAGGAGTTGCCGGGCGGCCTCGCCTATCCGGCGGGACATGACTTCCATGCGTGGGGACTGGACTTTCCAGGCATGCCAGAACAAGGCCAGGTCTACCGGGTGGGCGGGGGCCAGATCCACCAGCGCACCACTGGCCAGTTCGCCACGCACCAGTAGTTCTGGTACCAGGCCATAACCTAATCCGTAACGAATCGCGGTGTAGTGCGGCTCGCAACCAGGTACAAAGTGGCAGGGGTAAGCACCTGGCGTCAGGCCCAACCGGTCTTGCAGAAATTTGGCCTGCAGTGCGTCTTTGCGGGTATAGGCCACCACCGGTGCGGTACGCGCGGCGGCGCGGGTCAGGCCTTCGGCAAACCAGCGCTCCGCAAATGCGGCGCTGGCAATCATACGGTAGCGCATGATGCCCAGCGGATCGGCAAAACAGCCCTTCATGGGGCGGGGTTCTGTGCTGACGCAACCCGTGGCCATGCCGGTTTCCAGAACTTCATAGGTGTGATCCTGGTCTTCCACCACCAGGTCCAGCAAGACTTGTTCGTGCGACAGCATCTCGGCCAGCGCCGGAAAAAACCATGTCCCCAGCGTATCGGCATTCAGGGCAATGGTGACAGACAGCGGCGCATGGCGCTGGTCGGCCAGGTCAGAGGCCAGGTCTTCTTCCAGCAGCATGACCCGGCGCAGGTGTTGCAACAGGCGCTGCCCGGTACGGGTGGCGCGTACGGGCCGGCTGCGCACCACCAGGGCCGCCCCCATTTCTTCTTCCAGCGCACGTACCCGTTGGGAAATCGCAGACGGCGTGACATGCAAGCGCGCGCTGGCCTGCTCGAAACTACCGGTCTCGATCACGGTCAACAATGCTTCTGTCTGCTTGGGATCAAGTCTCAATGTGTAGTCCTGGCCTGATTGAGTGGGTGTGAACGGTATCGCAATGAAGAATTTTTAAGGGTACCGGATATATCTTGAACCGGGTTCATCATAGATGATCGTTTTCCGATAATCCGGGGCTCCTTACTGGAAAAATAACATGAACTCATCCAACGCCACACGCTCTCCAACCGCACCAGCTCGTCGCTGGTGGCGGCTGTTGGCGCTGTTCTGTGGCCTGACGCTGGGTCTGACCCTGGCGCTGGGTTGCGCGGCCGGCTGGTGGCTTTGGCAAGTGTGGCAAGGCTTGCCTTCGATCAAGGAACTGGCGATTTACCAACCGGCGCAGCCTTTGCGTATTTATGCCCGGGACGGCAAAACCCTGCTGGCGGAATACGGGCAGGAACGGCGGGATGTGCTGCCGCTTTCCGCGATTCCCAAACGCATGCAACAGGCCTTGCTGGCCATTGAAGACGCCCGCTATTACGAGCACGGCGCGGTCGATTTCAGCGGTCTGGCGCGTGCCGCGCTGGCTAACCTTGCCACAGGCCGTCACGGCCAGGGCGCCAGTACGATCGCCATGCAGGTGGCACGTAATTTCTATCTGTCGCGTGAAAAAACCTTTACCCGCAAAATCACGGAAATACTCCTGGCATTCAAGCTGGAGCAGGAATACGGCAAAGACCGGCTGCTTGAGCTTTATATGAACCAGGTTTATCTGGGCGAGCGCGCCTATGGTTTTGCCGCAGCGGCCAATATGTATTTTGGCAAGCCCGTGGGCGAGATCACGCTGGCGCAAGCGGCCATGCTGGCCGGTTTACCCAAGGCGCCCTCTGCCAACAACCCGGTTAACAACCCGGAACGGGCGCGGGCGCGGCAGCAGTACATCCTCAAACGTATGCTGGAACTGGGTGACATCGATCAGGCGCAATATCAGGCTGCGCTGGCCGAACCCTTGCAACTGGCCCCCGATCATGCCGCCGTGCGAGAAGCCGCCTGGCCGGTGGAAGCCGTGCGGCAGTGGGCCGTGGCCCGGTATGGCGAAGAGGCGTATTCGCAAGGGCTGGATATCATCACTACGATTGATCTGGCTGCGCAAACGCGGGCCGATGCCGTCGTGCGGGACCATCTGTTGACGCTGGCGGTGGCCAATGGCTTTCGCGGCCCGGTGAAAACCGTGGCGATGCCGGCAGACGGGCCAGATGCAAAAACTGCACGCAGCTTGTTGGCTGGTACTCCTGATAGTGGTGACGACGTGCTGGCAGTGCTGGTGACCGGTCGTCAGGCTAATGTCTTGCACGCGGTGCAACGCGACGGTTCGCCGGTGGAAATCGCGGTGGATAAAACAGCTGCAGCCAACAAGCTTGGGCGCGGTGCGGTGGTGTATACGCGTAATGTGGGCAAGCCGCGCTGGCAATTGGTGACGTTGCCGCAGATGGAATCCGCGCTGGTGTCGCTTGATAGCACCACGGGGGACATCGAGGCGCTGGTGGGCGGGTTTGATTTTGACCGCAACAAATATGACCGCGCGTTACAGGCCTATCGCCAGCCGGGTTCGGCCTTCAAGCCCTTTGTCTATGGTGCGGCAATTGAAAAGGGTTTTCCTCCAGCGACGATGGTGGACGATAGCCAGCGCCAGTTAACCCGCGAAGAAACCGGCGCGCAACCGTGGCGGCCCAAGAACTATGGCGATAACTACGAAGGTTTCATCACCATGCGGCGTGGCCTTGCCCGCTCTAAAAATCTGGTCGCGGTGGGGTTGATGCAGGCTGCAGGCGCGCAATACGTGCAACAGTACGCCGTTCAGTTTGGTTTTGATGGCATGCGTAACCCGCCATCTTTGCCGTTGGCGCTGGGCTCAGGCTCGGTCACGGCGACCCAGATGGCAGCGGGTTATGCCGTGTTTGCCAATGGCGGCAACTTGCATCCGCCCAGACTCATCCGTCAGGTGCGACAACGCCAGGGCAAACTGTTGATTGATGAACCGGCGCAGCCCAAGGGCCGGCAGGTGATTTCTGCGCGCAATGCCTGGATGGTCGACAGCCTGTTGCGTTCGGTGGTGAAAGAAGGCACAGGCCGCGGCGCCTTGGTGCTGGGGCGGGATGATCTGGCCGGCAAAACGGGGACATCCAACGATGCGCGCGACGCCTGGTTTGCCGGTTACGGTGGCAATCTCGTGACCGTGGTCTGGACAGGTTACGATCAACCGCGCAGCCTGGGGCGTTACACCGGTGGCACCCTCTCGTTACCGGTGTGGGTGGATTACATGAAAACCGCCCTGGCTGATCGCCCGCAATTGGAACGGACCATGCCTGCTGGCCTTACCCAGACAGGAGATGACTTTGTCTACAGCGAATACACGCAAGGCGCGTGCGTGGATGACCATCATGGATTTATTCGCAGTGCGGTAAAGTGTGTGCGGGCCGGGCCGCCAGATCCAGCGGCACAAGCGCACGAGGCCAGTGAAGAATCTGAACGCGACGCCATCATCAAGATGTTCTCCAATGACGACTGAAGCCATATTGCTGCATTACATCTATCTGGTTGCGATTGTGGCGGAAGCCATGTCCGGGGCCATCATGGGCATGCGGCGGGGGCTGGATTTGTTTGGGCTGTGCCTGGTCGGCACGGTCACCGCACTGGGCGGAGGCTCAATCCGGGATGTCTTGCTGGGGCACTATCCGCTGGGCTGGGTTGCGCACCCGCTCTATCTGGCGTTTACCGTTTCGGCAGCGCTGGTCACCGCGCTGCTGGCACGGCATGTCCACCGCTTGCGTATTTTGTTCTTGCTGGTAGATGGCCTGGGGCTGGTGGCGTTTTCCATTATCGGTTGTGATATTGCGCTGGGGCTCGGGGTACACCCGGCAGTGGCGGTGGTGTTTGGCATGATCACCGGGATTTTTGGCGGCGTGCTGCGCGACATGCTCTGCAATGAAATTCCACTGGTTCTGCGGCGAGAAATGTATGCCAGCGTGTCGCTCGTTACGGGCGCGATTTATGTCGGGCTGCACTGGCTGGGGGCGGCAGCGGGTGAGGCACTGTTGACCGCGCTGGGCGTGGGATGTGTCTTTCGTGTGCTGGCAATCCGGTTCAAGTGGGAGCTGCCCGGGTTTTCTGGCGAAGGCATACGCGGTTTTGAATGAACGCGCTAATGAGGGCAGATTCTGTCCTCATTAGATCGTTAGAATGAAGGCCCATTCCAACTCACCGGTCTATCGTGCAAACGCTGACGCTGGCTGCCGCCCGAACCTTGCATCTGAACGCGCAGGGCCTGTTGAACCCGCCCCGGCGCAAAGCCACCCGCGCGGATGTACTCGCGGCCATCCGGCGGATGGCCCAATTGCAGATCGACACCATCAACGTCGTTGCGCGCAGCCCATATCTGGTGCTGTTCAGCCGCCTTGGCGCCTATGACCCGGCCTGGCTGGAGCAACTCCTGGCTGAGCGCCACTTGTTTGAATACTGGTCGCACGAAGCCTGCTTTTTGCCCATCGAAGATTACGGCCTGATGCGCCATCGCATGCTTGATCCATCTGGCATGGGCTGGAAATACGCGGCCAACTGGCATCAGCAGCATCAGGCGGATATTGACGCGCTGATTGAAAAAATCCGTACCGGCGGTCCGGTGCGCTCCGCCGATTTTGCCCGTGAACAAGGTACGGGCAACGGCTGGTGGGACTGGAAGCCGGAAAAGCGTCATCTGGAAGTTCTGTTTACCACGGGCGAACTCATGGTGAGCGAGCGCCGCCATTTTCAGCGTGTTTACGATCTGGCCGAGCGCGTCTTGCCCAGCTGGAACGACACACGCGACCTGGCTGATGCTGCCGTGGTGCAGCGAGAACTGGTACGCCGCTCCTGCAAGGCGCTGGGCGTGATCCGGGCAGACTGGCTGGCTGATTATTACCGCTTGCCCAAAGTGTCCTGGCTGGGGGAATTGACCGCGCTGGAAGCTACCGGCGAACTGGTACCGGTGAGCCTGGCGGGGTTCAAGCAACCCGCGTGGGTACACCAGGATCAGGCGGACTTGATTGAAGCCGCAAACAACAGTGATGTAACTTCGACAGTCACCACGCTGCTGTCGCCATTCGACCCGGTCGTGTGGGATCGCAAACGCGCTGCGGCGCTGTTCGGTTTTGATTACACCATTGAGTGCTACACGCCTGCAGCCAAGCGTAAATTCGGCTATTTCTGCCTGCCCATACTGAGTCGCGGCAAGCTCGTGGGCCGGCTGGATGCCAAAGCGCACCGGGCTCAGGGTGTTTTTGAAGTGAAAAGTCTGCATCTGGAAGAGGGCATACGCGTCAGTGCCCGCCTTGCTGGTGATATCGAACGCGCCATCGCCCGCTGTGCGGACTGGCACGGTACGCCGCAGGTGCAATACGGACAGATGCCCGACTGCTTGCGCCCGTACTTAGAGCGGTGAATCCGGCAGGCGCCGTGCGCTATCGACAATGCGCGCCAGCTTGCGGACGGCTTGATCCAGTTCGCTGTTGTAGGGCGTGCCGCAACTGATGCGCAGAAACGAGCCAAAGCGCGCCGAGTTGGAAAACATGATCCCCGGTGCGACGCGAATACCTTGTTGCAGCGCGCTTTCAAACACAGCTTGTGAATCGCGCTGATCTGGCAGTTCCACCCACAAACCAAAGCCGCCCGCCGGCACCGTTAGCCGGGTGCCAGCCGGAAAATAACCGTCAATGGCCTGCGCCACTTGCTGGCGCTGGGTATATAGATGAGTACGCAGGCGCCGCAAATGTCGGTCAAACGCGCCTGATCCCAAAAAGCTGGCTGCCACTTGCTGGGACAAGCTCTCGTTAGGGCGCGAATGCGCGTATTTGAGCATTTCCACCCGGCCGCGCCATTTGCCTGCGCTCATCCAGCCCACGCGCATTCCGGGCGCCACCGTTTTGTGCAGGCTGGCGCAATGGATCACATTGCCAGTGAGATCCCGGCTTTTGAGGGCGGGTAACGGTGTGTCGTCGTCGGTTAACAGCGCGTAGGTATCGTCTTCAATCAGTGCAATACGATTGGCTTCGCACCAGGTTACCAGCCGGTCTTTGTGGCTTTCCGGCATGATGGCGCCCAGCGGGTTTTGCAAATGCGGCACTACCACCACGGCCTTGATGTTGTTGTAGGTGCGTGCAGCCAGTTCTAGTGCTTCCAGCGAAATGCCGGTCTGGGGGCTGGTGGGGATTTCCAGCGCGCGCATGCCCAGGCTTTCCAGAATCTGCAGCACGCCATAAAACGTGGGGGACTCAACCGCAATGATATCGCCCGGTTGTGCCACGGCGCGGATAGCCAGATTCAGCGCTTCGGTGCAGCCGTGGGTAACGACGATATCGTCGGCGGTCAGGTTCATGGACGCATGCATGGCACGTTTGGCCAGCACGGCACGCAAACCGGCATAGCCGTTGCGGGGCACCGCACGCCCGTAGATTTCCGGGTTCTGCCGCAGCGCACGCACGGCAGCCTGGCGCAATGGCTCGTTGGGGTAAAGCTCTGGCGCGCCGCAGGCCACGCCCAGATTGGTCTGCACTTTGGCATTCATGGCTTGAGCCAGAATGGCCGAAACCTTCTCGTTGATCCCGACATATTGCGCGGTATCGGGCAGGGCAATGCCCGGCTCGGCCACCCGCGCCAGGGCGCTGCGGGGCCTATGGCAGACAAAATAGCCAGAACGCGGACGGGCCTCGACGATGCCCTGGCTTTCCAGATAACGGCAGGTTTGCAGCGCGGTCGACAGGCTGACGTCGTGGCGTTCCATCAACGTGCGCACGGAGGGCATGCGCTCACCCGCACGCAGGGTGCCGGCCTCAATGGCCTGACGGTAGTGACTGGCAAGCTGGCGATAGAGCGGGAAATGGTCCATGGCTTCATTCTGTGCTTGAGGTATGGACCATAACAGATACAGATTTTTCAGGACTGCATCGTAACAGATGCAGTTTGGCAGGCTTGTTGTGTAGAACAGATTGCGTGCGTGTGCCTGTTGAGTGGGTGGGGCGATCGATAATCTGTATGGCATATCCCACCCGACGGAGACTGCCAGCATGCCCCGCCTGCCTGAATCCTTTCTCACGATTGAAATGCTCAATGGCCAGACTTTCCAGTTTCATGGCCGCCCCGGGATGACATTGCACGTGCTGTCCGGCCGGGTGCACCTGGCCGAAGCGCCACGCTGGCTGGCCGAAGAAGTTGTCCAGATGCCGCGTTATCTGGATAGCGGCGAGGCGTACACCTTGCAAGAGGAGGGCTGGTCTACGCTCTACGCCACCGAAAGCGGGCAACTGCGCTGCGTGGGCTTTGTCGCGCAGCCAACGGCCAGCCTGGCAGCAGGGCTGCTGGCCCGATTGCGTGCCCTCGCAGGGATATGCCGACGCCTGCTGACCCGGTTGCGTGGTCGGCCGGCGCTGGCAGACAGCGTCTGACACCGGTTAAATCTGTTTTCACCCTGTTCAGGAACCCGCCGCCCGGCGGGTTTTTGTTTGCGTGAAGCGGGCATGAGAAAACGCATGCTGCTGCATTGCAGCCAGACGGCAGGGAGGCTACTCTGCCAATAGTCGGATATGCCCCTTGCATCACACCAGTTCAGCCTCAAATCTCTGAATAATTGCTGTTAAAACCCGGATGCGCCGCCTGGCACGCCCGAAACATACCTTGTGCCGATCATGGATTTGCATTTCCTGCTGGGCTTGACCCAGCATTACGCTTTGCCGCTGACTTTTCTGGTGACGCTGGTCTCGCGTGCCGGCTTGCCTGTGCCCGCTTCCCCCTTGCTGGTCATGGTTGGGGCGCTTTCCATTGCGTCTGGTGAGCTGGCGTTGGGCCTGTTGCTGGCCGCGACAGTGGGTGGGGCGCTGGGCGATATGGTCTGGTTCATTGCCGGACGCCGCCTGGGCCGGCGCGTGCTCAGCGTGATCTGCAAGGTTTCGCTCTCGGCCGATGTCTGTGTGCGGCAAAGCGAGACCCTGTTCGTCAAATGGGGTGGCTTGTCGTTGTTTGCGGCCAAGTTTGTGCCGGGCATTTCTGCGGTGGCACCGCCGCTGGCCGGCGCGCTGGGTTGGTCCTGGTTTTCTTTTCTGAAGTGGAATATCGCCGCTTCTTTGTTCTGGGCGCTGGTTTTCCTTGGGCTGGGGGCGCTGTTCAGTAACGAGCTGGATCTGGTGCTGGCCGTGCTGGCTCAACTGGGCGAAGGCGCGGTCTGGTCGCTGGGCGCATTGATCGTGATCTACCTGGCTGGCCGGGTGATCCGGCGGCGTCGTGCGGCAGAGCAATCAGACAACATGCCGCGGATTTCAGTGGCGCAGTTGCGGGCGGATCTGGAATCCGGCCGCGACCCGGTGATTATTGATGTTCGCTCCGCCGAAGGCCGCATGCTGGACCCGCGCACGCTGCCTGGTGCGTACACGATCTCGCTCAAAGAGATTGGCACGGCGGCCTCTATTTTGCTGCCGGACCGGGACATCATTGTGTACTGCAGTTGCCCGAATGACGTCACGGCGGTGGCTGCAGCACAGCAATTACGCAGCATGGGCTGGACCCGCACGCTGCCGCTGGCCGGTGGGCTTGAGGCGTGGTTTGAGGCGGAAATTCCGCCGATCCTGCACCCCATTACGCCTGCCACCACCTGATCCCAATACCACCAACCGGGGCATTGCCCCGGTTGTCTGCTTACAGCCCGTTACGCTGAAATATCAGTCAAGCCGGTACAATACGGCACACCACTTGACCGGTGGTGTCACAGGTTTTGCGCATGTCCCGCCCGTTTATCATTCCGCTGATTGTTGCTTGTGCGCTGTTCATGGAGAACATGGACGCCACCGTGATTTCTACCTCGTTGCCTGTTCTGGCCCGAGATCTTGGCCAGAATCCCATTACCCTCAAGCTTGCCCTGACCGCTTATGTGGTCGGCCTTGGCGTGTTCATCCCGGTTTGTGGCTGGGTGGCAGATCGCTTTGGCGCACGGACGGTGTTCCGCACCGCTATCGGCATTTTCATGGCCGGCTCTTTGCTGTGTGCGGTGTCCAGCACCTTGCCGGCGTTTGTAGGGGCACGCTTTCTACAAGGCATGGGCGGCGCAATGATGGTGCCGGTGGGGCGCATTATCATTTTTCGGGCCGTGCCCCGGTCTGACCTGGTTAAAGCCATTGGCTACCTGACCATGCCGGCGTTGTTCGGCCCGGTGATCGGCCCACCATTGGGTGGCTTTATCACCACGTATTTTCACTGGCGCTGGATTTTCCTCGTGAATATCCCGGTCAGCCTCTTGGGTTTGTATCTGGCCGGGCGGTTTATCACCAACACGCGTGAAGCGCACAGCGATCCGCTGGATGTGCCGGGCTTTGTGACCTCTGCGCTGGGCAGTTCCATGACCATGCTGGGGCTGGCCTTGCTGGGCAGTCATCTGGCGCCGCTGACGTGGGCGCTGGGCATGACCCTGGCTGGGGTGGCCATCATGGTCTGGTATTTTCGCAGTGCGGCCCAAGCCAGCCGGCCTTTGCTGGATGCGCGCTTTTTGCAGATTCCAACCTTTCGCGCCAGCGTGCTGGGCGGTTCGCTATTCCGGATTGGTCTGGGCGCCGTGCCCTTTTTGCTGCCCCTGGCGTTGCAAGAAGGGCTGGGCATGAATGCCTTTCACTCGGGCATGATCACCTGCGCCTCGGCCTTTGGTGCGCTGTTCATGAAAAGCATCGGGCCGCGCGTGCTCAGGCGTTTTGGGTTTCGCCGCGTGCTGATGGTTAACGCGTTGCTGGCCGGGCTAGCGCTGATGTCCTTTGGCCTGTTTACGCCGACAACCCCGATCTGGCTGATGCTGGCGATTGTGGTGTTGGGTGGGTTCTTCCCGTCGCTGCAGTTCACGTGTCTGAACTCCATTGTGTATGCGGATATCCGAACGGAAGATGCTGGCCGTGCCACCAGTCTGGCCAGTGTGGTGCAGCAGTTGTCGCTGGGCCTGGGCGTGATTGTGGCCGGGATGACGCTGCAATTGTCCAATCATCTGCAAGGGCACAGCCATATCACCGCGGCAGATTTCTGGCCGGCGTTCCTCGTGATCGGGTTGTTCTCGGTGTTGTCGATTCCGGTGACCAGTCGGCTGCCGCACGATGCCGGTGCAGAAATGGCTCAGCGCGGCTAAGCGGTGTCCCGATAACCAACAAAAAAGCCCCTGTTGCAGGGGCTTTTTTGTTGGGAGAGTGACCGATACCGGGCTGGCCGTTTCAAAGCTGCGCCGTCTTGACTGAAGAGAACTCCCGGATCACGCGCACCACCTGCTTGGAACCTTCGCTGATGCGAATAATGGCGTCGCCCGCCTGGTTGGCCAGATTCACCCCATCATTGGCTTGGTTCACACAGGCTTCCATACTCTGAATGGCTGATCGTGTGCCTTCCTGAATCTTGCTGGTCATGCCGGCAATTTCCGTCGTTGATTCACCCGTGCGTTCCGCCAGCTTGCGCACCTCGTCGGCCACCACGGCAAACCCTCGGCCTTGTTCTCCGGCACGGGCGGCTTCAATGGCGGCGTTCAAGGCCAGCAGGTTGGTCTGATCGGCAATTTCCTTGATGGTGTTCACAATGCTGCTGATCTGGCTGGATTTGGAGCCCAGGTCTTCAATCAGCCGGGATGCCGATTGCACATTGCTGGCGATGTCGTGCATCTCTTGCGCGGCGTTCTGGATGACCTGCTTGCCCTGTTCAGATACCGCGTCGGTTTCTTCCGAGATTTCGTAAGCGTGGCGGGCGTTTTGCGCGTCGGCTTCTTGTTGCTCCATACGCAAGGTAATGTCATTGGCAAACTTCACCACCTTGTACGGCTTGTGATCGCTATCAAAGATCGGGTTATACGTGGCTTCCAGCCAGAGCTCGGCGCCTTGTTTGTTCATGCGCTTGAACTGGCCGGACATGAACTGGCCGCGATTGAGCGCGCGCCAGAAGTCCGCATATTCCTGGCTATTGCGGTAATCGGGTTGGCAGAACATACGGTGGTGCTGGCCTTTGATTTCATCCAGGCGGTAGCCGGTGGCCTTGAGGAAATTCTCGTTGGCGGTAATCACCGTGCCATCCATGTTGAATTCGATGATCGCCATGGAACGGTCAATGGCACTGAGCATGTTTTCCTGCGCCAGATCGTGTTCAATCTGCTGAGTGATGTCCTGGGCAAACTTGATCACTTTGACGACCTTGTGATTGTCATCAAAGATGGGGTTGTAGGTGGCTTCCAGCCAGATACGGTGGCCGTCTTTGGCGATGCGTTTGTAGTGGCCGCTAAAGTATTCACCGGCCGCGAGGCGTCGCCAGAAATCGGCGTATTCCGGGCTGGCGGTATAAGTGCTATCGCACAGAACACGATGGTGCTTGCCCTGTAGCTCGCTGCGCGTGTAGCCGGTTACTTTAAGGAAATTGTCGTTGGCATTGATGATCGTGCCATCAGGCAGAAATTCAATGACCGCCATGGAGCGGTCCAGTGCGTGTAAAAAAGCCTCTTGCTGCTTGAGCAGATTAGCCTGCTCAGTGAGCTGTTCTTTCATGTGCTGATTAAACATGCGATCTCCTCAGGGGCGCGACAATCAAGAAGGCCATACGAGCGCGCACGCCAGGAGACGAATAAGGTTTTGGCTGCGGCAAACTTGCGGTTTGCCGTGTCCGGTTGTGCGGGCCTGATAGTTACTATATGCGACAGCAACGCAATGACAATCTGATATCCATATCAGGGTGTCAGCGCGGTCCCGCATGTCGTAAACCGGTCAGTAGAGATGCGCTCAAAGGCCCGTCATGCTCTGGCCTCAGACCAGCGCGTTGGCACGGACCCGACTGGCGCACAGCAGCGCAAGCAAGGCCAGAATCAGGGTCAGCACAGCCTCTTGCCAGATGAGTGCATCCGTACTGATGGTTTTCATGGCGATACCTGCGCCCAAGGGCCCGATAATGGATGCACCCGTATAGGTGACTGTAATCCAGCGCATGACCCGGGCAATCTGACCAGCTGGGCGGGTGGCGGCAGCGTACACCGCCAGCGTGAGGAACGCCGCGCTGACGCCCCCCAGCAAAAAGACGCCAACCCCCAGTGCGAGCGGATTGCCCGGCAACAACAGGGCACAGGCTAAGAGTGCGGTCAGCGCCGCAGCCAGGACCGCACCGGCAAGGCCAGCCCGGTCTGCCAGCCAGCCGACCGGAATCTGCCACAGCATGGCCCCCACCCCTAACACGGCCAGCAGGCTGGCGGTCTGCGTGGCACTCAGGTGGCGTGCTGCAGCAAATTGCGGGAACAAACCATACAGCGCGCCAGCACACAGCCCGCCTACCAGGGCGGTGGCCAGCCCCAATTGCACAACCGGTAGTTGCAATTGCCCCGGGGCGGCGGTGGAGTGGTCGATCTCTACGTGATCGGGTTGGCGGGCCAGCCACAAGGGCAGGGCGGCGGAAAGACTCATCACAATGCCGGCCACAAACGGGGCATTGCCACTGCTGCCCACGGCCAGTGCCAGGCCCGGCGCAATGATCTCGGCCAGTGAAATCAACGTTTCATGAGCGCCAACCACCCGCCCGCTCCAGGCGGGTGGCACCAGACCGTACAACCAGGATTCGTTGGCGATCCAGCGCATTCCCAGCCCGGCACCAATCAGCACGGCGCTGAGCAACCACATCGGCCAGGTAACCCAGGGCATCAACGTAAAACCGGCAGCGCTGATCAGCAGACCGGCCAGAACGGCATGGCGCGGCCCCATGCGGGCAACCAGCCACGGTGTACCCATCAAGCCGGCCAGCATGCCGACCCATTGCAAAGAGGCAAACACGCCGGCGCGGGCGGGGTCGATGCCGTGATCAGCCAGCCATAACGGCAGCACCATAAACCCAAAACCAAACTGGCCAATCTGCGCCAGTGTGGACACGCTGGTCAAGGCAAAGATGGCGCGCCAGTCGGTCGCGCGGGAGGTGGTATTCATGCGGAGGTTTCGCGCAAGGGTAAGGGGAGATCAGCGGCGCGGTTTTCCACCGGGCAGCCAGCGGCCAGACAGGGGCCATCATCGCACAGACGGCACAAGCGCATGGAGTGCGGGCTGTCACGGGTCTCGTGCCAGAGCATTTTGACCAGCAATTGCTCCAGCATTTGCCGCTCTGGCGCATCCAGCCGTCCCACCACGCGGGAGAGCATGCTGTCACGCGCACGCATGATGCGCAGATGTTCGGCCTTGCCAGCTTCGGTCAGATGCAGCGCCAGGGTGCGCTTGTCACGTCCCGCATCCTTGCTGACCAGCCCGGCTTGCGCCAGCCCGGCCACGGCGCGTACGGCAGCCGGGTGGCACAAATCCAGCACTTCACGCAGGGTTTCGATAGAACAGCCGGGGTAGGTGTGCACAGCGTTGAGCGCTGCGCGGGTGGTCAGGCCATGCAAGGCGCTGGGCGCGGGCAGATCCTGGATTTCATCCATGACATGCAGGGCCAGTACACCCAGCAGGTTTTCAACCGGCAATGCCATGACACGGCCCTCCAGC
>JASLES010000105.1 GCA_030151005.1 Silvimonas sp. | reverse complement strand
CGCGAGCAACTCGCCAGAAGCCATCGGCAAATCGGGTTACGACACCCTCAAGACCTGGCTCATGCTCAGCGATGCCGGGCACGCTAACGGTAGTTTCCTCGCCCCACGCCTGGCGCAGACCGGCAGGGTGGTCTGGCCCGCGCTATCGGTGGATTCCGTTGGCCAGGTGGCTACCTTTTATGCGACTCATCTGGCCGCACAGCCAGGCTGGCAGCTGGCGGGAAATGACGACATCTTGTTCGGTGCCCGCCAGACCCTCTCCGGGTTGATTGACCTCAAGCAGGCCGATGACACGCTGTATCACCAGTTGCTGGCCGAGACCAAAGCACGCTACCCAGACCCGACCATGGGTCAGTTGCTGGGCGGACGGGATTCCCGTGGTTTGTGGTCAGTGCAGGGTAGATTGCCGGGCACCTTTACCCTGCAGGCGTATGAGGGCTACGTGCGTGATGCCATTGTCCAGCTATCAAAACAGACCAGCACCAGTGGCGACTGGGTGCTCGGCCAGCAAACCAGCCAGCAGGTGCAAACCCCGGAAGACATTCAGGCCAGTCTGACCCGGCGCTATTTCACCGATTTCGGTTACGTCTGGCAGAATTTCCTTAATCGTCTGAACTGGGTGCCGGAGACCGGTCTATCTGGGACTGCGCAACAATTGCGGACCTATGCCGACGCGCAGCAATCGCCTCTTGCCGCACTGATGAAGACCATTGCGTGGCAAGCCCAGACGGGAACCCAACAGCGCAACCTGGCCGACTCGCTGGTCGAGAAGGCTAAAA
This sequence comes from Silvimonas sp., assembly GCA_030151005.1. Classification (GTDB taxonomy): domain Bacteria; phylum Pseudomonadota; class Gammaproteobacteria; order Burkholderiales; family Chitinibacteraceae; genus Silvimonas. Next base: position 11,085 of record JASLES010000105.1, on the reverse strand, counting down.
ACGCTTTCAGCAGCAAGGGTGCTGACCCGGCACAACAACCCGCTGCCACCGTGCCGGCCGGCCCCTTGGCTGACACCTTCGGACCATTGCTGCGGCTGATGGGTGCCGATGCCAACGGCAGTGGCAGTACTACAGGTGCAAACGGTGGTGGCGGTGGTAATACAGGCACTACGCTCAGCCTGCAAAGTTACCTCGACCGCGCCAGCGCTGCCCGGCTGGTGCTCGACCAGGCACTCGCCGCGCCAGACCCCGATGCCTTTGCCCTGCAGGCGGCGCAAGCGGTATTCCAGGGGCAGAATAGTGACATGGTGCAGGCACGAAATAACGCGCGTCTGGTTGCTGCCAGCCTTGGCAGTGGTTATGCCGGCATGGGGGACAACCTGTTTCTCAAACCGCTCGACCATGCCTGGCTTGCGTTGATGCAACCCGCGTCGGCCAGTCTCAACAGCCTGTGGTACGACACCGTGTGGACGCCGTTCAACGGCGCCATGGGCGGTCGCTACCCGCTCAATGATACGGACAAAGAAGTGGGTCTGGCTGAACTGGCCCGTTTCATCGCCCCGCAAGGTGTTATCGCCGAGTTTGCCAGAACCGAACTGGGCGGCTTGCTCAAACGCGAAGGCGACCAGTGGGTACCGAATCCGCTCAACGCCCAGTCGGTCAGATTCAACGTCGACTTCCTCAATGCGTTGAACAAGCTGTCACGGCTGTCCAGTCGCCTGTATGCCGAAGGCAATGGCAAAGTGCGTTTTGACCTCATGGCGATGGGTAGTCCCAAACTCACCGACAGCAAACTCACCATCGACGGCCAGACGCTGGACTACTTCAACCAGCAGCAATCGTGGGAACGCTTCAGCTGGCCCGGCAACGACCCGGACAAAACCGGTGGGGCGCTCAGTTGGGACCGGTTGCAAGGCGGGCCGACGCAACAAGAGAAATACATCGGAACCTGGGGTTTTATCCGGTTGCTGGATAAAGCAAAAGTGGAGCAGGTCGACCGCGCAGACTGGCGCATCGACTGGGCGCTGGATGACCACACCCATCTGCGCTATGCCATGCGTACGCAAAGCGGAGAAGGGCCGCTGGAACTGCTGCAATTGCGCCATTTCAAGCTGCCGGAAAAAATCTTTATCACCGGCCGGGAGATGACGAGCTCACCTAAAGTAGCCAGCGCGCCGGTAACTGCGGTGGTTCTGCAATCGCCCAGCGATAAGCGGCAGATTAAATGAGTACACCAGCATGACTGTTAGTCGGTGGCGCGATCAGGTCAAGTTGGGGCGATAAATCGCACGTCAGGAGTACATGGATAGTTCTTGAAAAAAGAAAACCGGGCAGAAGCCCGGTTTTCCTTGCAATCAGCTAGCCGATATTTCGGATTAGAAATCCGAACGGAAGCCGGTCAGCACCGTGAAGGTGGTCTGGCCATTCTTGGCAACCAGCGAGCCAGAGTTGTTCTGGAACGCGAATTGGGTGCCGGTCTTGGCGCCGCTGTTCTTCAGGCCAACAGCGGAGGTGTACCAACGGGTTTGCTTGGACAGATAGTAGACCGAGGACAGGGAGTACTGTTGACCGGTCAGGTCATCCACTTCGTAAACCTTGTTGGAACGGCTGTACAGAGCTTGCAGTTCGAACTTGGGGTTGAACCAGTAGTTACCGGTAACCAGGTAGTTGTTCCAGTTGTACGTGCCCAGGGTCGGAGCCTTGGAGTCATGTTCAGTGGAAACGCGTTCCCAGCCCAGGCCCAGGCCCAGACCGAAGTCGAAGTTGTAAGCTGCGGCCAGTTCAAAACCGTCAGTCTTCGCGCCGTCAGTCACGTTGTAGGTGGTAACAGGCGGAGTAGCGGTGTTGGTGGTACCAGTGGTGTCACCAGTGGAGATGCCGCTGATCTGGCTGAACGAACGGTTCTTGGCGTATTGGTAAACAGCAGCAGCGTTGAAGCCACCGTAGTTGTACAGGCCAGCGATACCGTAGATCGGGGATGCGCCGGTGGAGGTCGGGGAACCATCCAGACCAACGTTAGCGCGCAGCTGGAAGCCGCCCCAAACTGGCGATTCGTAAGCCAGGTTGTCGTTCAGACGGGTTTGCAACTGACCCCAAGTACCATTCTTGCCCTTGAAGTCGGTGCTGTCCAGGAAGTCATCGTACAGCGAGGACAGCTTGGAAGCAGTGAAGGTGTTCTTGTAGGTGTTGTCGTAGTTACCAGCGCGGAATGTACCAAAGTCAGCGCCAGTGAAACCGATGAAGGAGTTACGACCGGCCCAGGAACCGCCGCCCAGGCTCTTGGGCTTGGTGCCGTTGGTGTCAGCATTGGCCGGAGCAGCGCCGATACCGGTTTCCAATTGCCAAATCGTTGCCCAGCCGGCGTTGTCCCACTTGTCCACGCCCTTGAAACCGATGCGGGAAGAGGAGTCAACGATACGGGTGGTGCTGGCGTTCGTCGGGGAAGTACCGTTGTAGTCACCGAAGTGATCGTATTCGACATCGGCACGGATAGAACCGTAGATGGTCACGTCGGCCAGAGCCAACGGGGTAACGAAAGCAGCAGCCAGAGCTGCAACCATGATTTTTTTCATTTGGACTATCTCCGTTTGCGGATAACAATGCAGACACTTTCGTCTCTGCAACTTTGAAACCGAGGCGGGGTAAATCGACCTGAGGCCAATTTGCCATTGCCGGATTACGATGAAACTTCGTGAGACCCGTGGTTTCGTTTTGACTGGGCTGTTCGATCACGCGTATCGAATCGTCTTCTTGTGAAACCGGCGCCAGTCTAGGACCGTATGATGACAGAAATATGACATTTATAGGTCCGCAAGAGCTTATAAATCGTACTCATATTCCGAAATATATAGAAAAGCACCCTAAAACGGTCGAATATTGGGGATAACCACTAACAAATGGTGCTTTTTTTCATCTTTGTTGTTGTAGAAAAACAACTACAAAAAGTAATGATGACAGGCTGCAACAGATCAACTACGCCTTAAAAACCACAATTAGCCCGAAATTACCCTCGTAATGAACGGTGCTAAATCCTTTGCAGCCCTATAAATACAAGCTTGTACGAAAAAAATGACCCGGCTTTGACAGTGCGGGTCATTTTTTTGATATTGCCTTGCGGCAGATGAACGTTGATAAAAAGCTTGCCAGCGGTTAATTTTTTCTGTTTGAAATTCCTGGTCGGAATATTTCTATAAAAAAAATCTGGGCAAATCAGGCAAAAAGCTGCGCCAAAGCAATGCCGGGTTGCTCCGCGCGCATAAAGGCTTCGCCCACCAGGAACGTATGCACGCTGTGTTGGCGCATCAATTTAACGTCATCAGCAGTGAGAATGCCGCTTTCTGTAACGGCAATACGCTCCGGCCCAATCCGTGGCAGCAGATCCAGCGTGGTTTGCAGGCTAACTTCAAACGTGCGCAGGTTGCGGTTATTGACGCCCACCAGCGGTGTCTTCAGTTCCAGCGCCAGATCCAGTTCTTCGCCGTTATGGACTTCTACCAGCACGGCCATGCCCAACGCATGAGCAGCGGCCTCCAGGTCTTTCATCTGCGCCAGTTCGAGTTCTGCTGCAATCAACAAGATGCAATCAGCCCCCCAGGCGCGCGCTTCAAAGACCTGATATTCGTCAATCATGAAGTCTTTGCGCAGCGCGGGCAGGGCGCAGGCGGCGCGCGCCGCTTTCAGATAATCTGCATGGCCCTGAAAATACTGAACGTCGGTCAATACAGACAAACAAGCTGCACCGTGCTCCGCATAGCTTTGCGCAATGGCGGCTGGTTGAAAGTCGGCCCGAATCACACCTTTGGATGGGCTGGCCTTTTTGACTTCGGCAATGACGCCGGCCAAACCGGCAGCGTGTTTTGCGCGCAGTGCACCCACAAAGTCACGGACATCTTTACGTGACTCGGCGTGTTCCCGGATGGTTGCCGGGGAAATGGCTTTTTTGGCAATTGCCACCTCTTCAACTTTGGTGGCAATGATTTTTTTCAGAATGTCAGACATGGCGGATTAACCTGGAAATTGCTTTGAAAACTGGATCAGCTCGTCGAGCTTGGCACGGGCCGCGCCGCTGGCAATGATTTCACCGGCAAGTTTAAAGCCTTCTTCCAGGCTGTTGGCCACATTGGCGGCGTAAATGGCGGCGCCTGCATTCAGCACCACGATATCGCGGCAGGGGCCGGGCTGGTTATTCAGTACGCCTTCTACTTTGGCGCGGGATTCAGCCGCATCGCCAGCATGCAAATCTTTTAGTTCGCAGAAGGCAAAACCGTAATCACGCGGATCAAAGAGGGATTCGGTGATGTTGCCGTCTTTCAATTCTGCAATGCGCGTTTTATCGCACAGTGAGATTTCATCCAGACCATCCAGACCGTGCACCACCAGCACATGGCGGGAGCCCAGTTCTTTCAATACCCGCACCTGAATACCAACCAGATCGGGATGAAAGACGCCCATCAACTGGTTTTCTGCGCCAGCCGGGTTGGTCAGCGGGCCCAGAATATTAAAGATAGTCCGCACGCCCATTTCTTTGCGCACCGCCGCCACATGCTTCATGGAGCTATGGTGGCTGGGTGCGAACATGAAACCGGCGCCGACATGATCAATACAGGCAGCGACTTGCTCAGGGTTCAAATCCAGCCGCAGACCCAGTGCTTCCAGAACATCGGCGCTGCCGCTGCTGGAGGAAACCGCGCGGTTACCATGCTTGGCGACACGCCCGCCCGCAGCCGCCACCACGAACATGGCCGTGGTAGAGATATTAAAGGTATGTGCCTTGTCGCCGCCGGTGCCAACGATATCGACCAGATGTGTGCGGTCAGCGACATGCACCGGTACGGCGAACTCACGCATTACAGTGGCGGCAGCAGCAATTTCAGAAACGGATTCCACTTTGGTACGCAGGCCCATCAGCAGGGCGGCAATCTGCACGGCCGGCATCTGGCCGGTCATGATTTGCCGCATCAGGTGCAGCATTTCGTCGTAGAACAATTCGTTCTGGTCGATCAGGCGGTTCAGGGCGTCCTGGATGGAAATGGTCATGGCGGCTTCCTCAGTTATCCAGTTATCAATACTCGGTAAATAAGAGACGGGCTGAGTCGCTCACGAAATCCTGCGGCGCCGGGGGCAAAGCACCCTGAATGCGGACCCTGGAATGGGGACGGCAAATGAGCGTAACGCGGCCAGCAGGGCTGGGTGAGTGACTAAAGGCTCAGGCCCATTCCTTGAGGAAGTTATCCAGCATCTGGTGACCATGTTCAGTCAGGATGGATTCCGGATGGAACTGCACGCCTTCGATGGGCAGCGTTTTGTGGCGCACACCCATGATCTCGCCATCATCCGTCCAGGCGGTGACTTCAAGACAATCTGGCAGTGTGGCGCGCTCGATCACCAGCGAGTGGTAACGCGTGGCGGTGAACGGCGAGGGCAGATCTTTGAACACGCCTTTGCCCGTGTGCGTAACCGGCGAGGTTTTGCCATGCATCAGGGTCTGGGCGTGAATGATGTTGCCACCGTACGCCTGGCCGATGGATTGATGGCCGAGGCACACGCCCAGAATGGGCAGTTTGCCGGCGAAATGCTGAATGGCAGCCACCGAAATACCGGCTTCCAGCGGCGAACACGGGCCGGGAGAAACAACCAGATACTTAGGTTTGAGGGCTTCGATCTCTTCAGGAGTGATTTCATCGTTGCGGTAAACGACGACATCTTGTTTGAGTTCGCCAAAGTACTGGACGAGGTTGTAGGTGAACGAATCGTAATTGTCGATCATCAGCAGCATGGTAGGTGTCTCCGTATTCTATGCAGGGTTATCAGGCGTCAAGACCGCGTTGAACAAGTTCTGCTGCGCGCAACACGGCGCGCGCCTTGTTCAGCGTTTCTTGCCACTCGCTCTGCGGTACGGAGTCGGCCACGATACCGGCGCCGGCCTGCATATACAGCGTTTCGTTCTTCACTACGGCGGTGCGCAGTGCAATGGCGACGTCCATATCGCCGTTAAAACCCAGGTATCCGACCGCGCCGGCGTAGACACCGCGCTTGGAAGGCTCCAGTTCGTCAATGATTTCCATGGCGCGAACCTTGGGGGCGCCAGATACCGTGCCTGCGGGGAAGGTCGCTTTGAGCACGTCGATGTTCGACAGGCCCGGTTTCAGTTTGCCTTCCACACTCGAAACGATATGCATGACGTGGGAGTACTTCTCCACCACCATGCGGTCAAGCACCTTCACGCTACCAGTCTGAGCCACCCGCCCGGTGTCATTGCGACCCAGATCCATCAACATGACATGCTCGGCGATCTCTTTGGGATCTGCCAGCAACTCTTCGGCCAGGGCCTGATCTTCTTCACGCGTTTTGCCACGCGGACGGGTACCGGCAATCGGGCGCACGGTAATGGTTTCGCCTTCCAGTCGCACCAGAATTTCAGGCGAGGCGCCGACCACGTGCATATCGCCAAAGTGATAGAAGAACATGTACGGCGACGGGTTGAGCGAACGCAGCGCGCGGTAAAGGCTGAGCGGCGACTCCGAGAACGGCAGTTGCATGCGCTGGGACAGCACCACCTGCATGATGTCACCGTCCAGGATGTATTCCTTGGCTTTGCCAATGGCGTCCTTGAAGCCGGTTTCGCCAAACTCCGAGTTCGGCGTAGTCACGTGCTCGGAAGGGCCTTGCAGTGGCATCGGGGCCGGCTCGCGCAGTTTCATGCGCAGCGACCACAGGCGGCCTTCGGCTTTGTCATACGCTTCGGGCTCGGCCGGGTTGGCGTAGACCACCAGGTAGAGCTTGCCGGACAGGTTATCAACGACGGCCAGCTCTTCAGATAGCAAGAGCTGGATGTCCGGTGCGCCAATCACATCCGGCTTTTTCACCGCAGCAAGTTTGCGCTCGATATAGCGGATGGTTTCATAACCAAAGTAACCCACCAGTCCACCCATAAAGCGCGGCATATTGGGCGGAATGGCGGCCTTGTAGCGGCTTTGGTAATCGTGGATGAAATCCAGCGGGTTGCCGTCATGGGTTTCAATGACACGATCATCGTGGATGACTTCGGTATGCTCGCCATTGACCACCAGGCGGGTGCGGGCTGGCAGACCAATGAAGGAATAGCGGCCAAAGCGTTCGCCACCGACGACGGATTCCAGCAAATAGGAATACGGACGGTTAGCCAGTTTGAGATAAACGGAAAGCGGGGTGTCCAGGTCGGCAAACAGTTCCAGGACAACGGGGATGCGGTTATAGCCTTGCGCAGCGAGCGCTGCGAATTGTTCACGCGTCAGCATGATTACTCCGAACGAAGGATGGTTTGAGACAAAGCGAGGGGCTTGCGGCCGTAATCAGCAGCTACGCCATCGCCATTCAAGCCAGATTTCGTTGGAGTGGAATGCCATTTGAGATTCAGGTCTGCGTCAACAATGAATGAGAATTGCGGGAATGATCTTGCCGGACTCGCCCGAATTGGTCAACCGGCAGATTTGTGACAGCTCGCCCGTGACCCCGGGCAAAGTGCAGGAAAGGGGTACGCCGCAAAGAAAAACCCGGCCCGGTTGCAGGCGGATTTTTCTTTGCTGACAAAGGCTTGTTTACGGCTGGCTGCCCGGCAGTGGCGCACCCTTGGGCCACAGCAACCAGATGCGCCCCTGTTGTTTTGTGCGCCCCGCCAGTTCGCCAGCTGCGTCACCGGTACCCCAGAACAGGTCGGCGCGCACGGTGCCCGCAATGGCGCCACCGGTGTCTTGTGCCGCCAGCGGGCGGTTCAGTGGCTGCTGATTGTCAGGGCGAGTAGAGGCCAGCCACACCATGCTACCCAGCGGCACGGCACGTGGGTCGATCGCCGCACTGTATTCTGCGGTGAGTGGTACTCCCAATGCGCCTTGTGGGCCTTCACTGGATGGCGGCAGCGTGCGGAAGAACACGTAGCTGGGGTTGCTGGCCAGCAGATCCGGAATGCGCTGCGGATTGGCCGTGGCCCAGGCGCGGATGGCTTGCATGCTGACTTCACCCGACTTGAGTTGCCCTTGTTCTACCAGCCAGCGACCAATGGGTTTATAGGGGCGGCCATTTTGATCGGCATAGGCAATACGCAGCTGGCTGCCATCCGGCAAACGGACCCGGCCGGAACCCTGTATTTGCAGAAACTGTAAATCCATGGGGTCTTGCAGCCAGGCCAGCACGGGCGCTGTGACGCCCTGGTCGCCGATGGTGGCGGCATCCGGGTAGGGTACCAACTTGCGCCCGACCAGTTTGCCACGCACTCGCTTGCCCTTGAGTTCCGGGAACAGGTCATCAAGCGCCACGATGATGAGATCGTCTGGCACGCCATACACGGGTACGGCTGCTTTGGCGGTTTTGCTTTGGCTGCCGTTATAGATTGGTTCGTAGTAGCCGGTGATCAAACCGTTCTGGCTGCCATCCGGGTTCTGCAATGCCCAGGGTTGCAGGCGGTTTTGCATGAAGCTGCGTACCGCGCCGGGGTCTTGCGGGACTTGGGCCGCGTCGGCACAAACCGGTGCCCAGACCGCGTTGCGGGCCAGCTTTTGGCAGCCTGCGCGCCAGGCGTTGAAGCCGCCAAGCACGTCGGCATCGCTGGCGGTCGGCAAATCAGCCCACTGGGCGGTCTGGTATTTGACTGCGGTGGCAGGAGCGGATGCTGGCGGGGTCCTGGTTGGGGGCTGCACGGGCGGTGTGGTACACGCGGCCAATAGCGCGCTCAGGATAATGGTGGCCAGCAGCAGGGCGCTGCGGCGTTTACACGGTTGCGTCATCCGCCGTGGCCTCCTTCAGGCGTGTGAGGATCGAGCCCCTGGCGCAAGGCGGCAAGGCCGGCTTTTTGCAATTCCAGGGTTTTTTCAGTCATTTGCAGCAGGTTGACTTGCATGGTTAGCCATTGTTCAACGGTTTTGAGTTCGGCCAGTTTGCGGTCGATTTCTTCTTCCGTCATGGGCGGCATAAAGGGGTTGGGCGCGCCGCTGGCGGTGTTCTTCCACATTTGCGCAAAGAAACCGAAAGGGTCGCCCGGATTGAATCCGTGTTCACTCATTTTGCTTTCCTCCTGTGTGGCCGCTGGCGGCTTTTATGGGTTATGCAAAACAAAACCGGAACCCGCCTTGCGACGGATTCCGGTTCATTGTGGCAAGCCAGGCGTCATGACGCCAGCACAGACGTCATGACGCGCTGGTTTATTGCGCCAGCAGGTTCAACTCGTTCTCATGCGTTGCTGCTTCCACCGACGCCAGTGCCGTCATGTTCACCACACGACGCACCGATGCCGTCGGCGTCAGGATGTGCGCGGTTGCCGGGATGCCCAGCAGGATCGGGCCCACCGTCAGGCCGTCACCGGCCGTCATCTTCAACAGATTGAAGGAGATATTGGCAGCATCCAGGTTCGGCATGATCAACAGGTTGGCATCGCCCTTGAGCGTGGAATGCGGGAATACGCGCTGGCGGATTTCGGCCGAGATCGCCGCATCGCCGTGCATTTCACCGTCGATTTCCAGGTCAGGCGCACGTTCACGCACCAGACGCAGCGTTTCTTGCATCTTGCGGGCAGACGGGCTGTCCGAAGTGCCAAAGCTGGAGTGCGACAGCAACGCAACCTTGGGGGCGATGCCGAAATTACGCACGGCTTCTGCGGCCATCAACGTGATGTCGGCCAGTTGTTCGGCGGTTGGGTCCTGGTTGACGTACGTGTCTGCGATGAAGATGTTGCCAGTGGGCAATAGCAGGGCGTTCATGGCACCCGTGGTCGCAGCGCCTTGCTTGGGGCAAAGCACGTTGGTCACGTAATAGTGGTGCTGGTGATAGCGGCCGGTCAGACCACAGATCATGGCGTCGGCTTCACCGCGCTTGACCATCAGCGCGCCAATCAGCGTCGGCTTGCCACGGACTTCCAGTTGCGCTTGTTCTTCTGACACGCCCTTGCGCATCATCAGGCTGTGATACAGCGTCCAGTACTCGCGATAGCGCGGGTCGTGTTCCGGGTTGCAGATTTCAAAATCCACGCCTTGTTGCAAGCGCAGGCCCAGTTGTTCGATGCGCTTGAGAATGATCTTGGGGCGGCCAATCAGGATCGGCACGCACAGTTTCATATCCACCGCTTCTTGAACGGCGTGCAGCACGCGCTGGTCTTCGCCCTCGCAATACACCACACGTTCCTGCTTTTTGCGCGCTGCAGAGAATACCGGCCGCATAAAGAGGTTGGACTTGTAGACGAACTGGGTCAGTTCTTCCACATATGCATGCATGTCGGTGATCGGGCGCTCGGCCACGCCGGTGTCCATGGCCGCTTGTGCCACGGCAGGGGCGATCTTGATGATCAGGCGCGGATCGAACGGCTTGGGGATCAGGTATTCCGGGCCAAACTTCAGGCTCTGACCGCTATAAGCGTCAGCCACCACATCGGACTGCTCGGCATGGGCCAGATCGGCAATGGCGGTCACAGCCGCGCGCTTCATCTCTTCGTTAATGGTGGTTGCGCCCACATCGAGCGCGCCACGGAAGATGAACGGGAAGCACAGCACGTTGTTGACCTGATTGGGGTAATCCGAGCGACCGGTACACACAATGGCATCCGGGCGCACGGCTTTGGCCGCCGGCGGAGAGATCTCCGGGTCCGGATTGGCCAATGCCAGGATCAGGGGTTTGTCGGCCATGCGTGTCACCATCTCTTGCGTGACCACGCCCGGGCCGGACAAGCCCAGGAAAATATCTGCGCCGGTGATGGCGTCCCCAAGCATGCGGGCATCGGTATCACGCACGTAACGGGCCTTGGTTTCATCCAGGCGCTCGTCACGACCGGTGTAGATCACACCTTTGGAGTCGCACACCAGCACGTTTTCGCGCTTCAGACCCATGCCGACCAACAAGTCCAGACACGCAATGGCGGCGGCGCCTGCGCCGGAGCACACCAGTTTGACGTCTTCAATCTTCTTGCCGACATAACGCAGGCCGTTTTTCACGGCTGCGCCAGTAATGATGGCAGTGCCGTGCTGGTCATCATGAAAGACCGGAATATTCATGCGCTCGCGCAATTTGCGCTCAACGATGAAACACTCGGGGGCCTTGATGTCTTCCAGGTTAATGCCGCCGAAC
>JASLES010000481.1 GCA_030151005.1 Silvimonas sp. | reverse complement strand
GCCAGGGAAGCCACCTGCCGCAACATGGCGACAATGGCGTCGTGCGTCAGGTACATGCTGACACCGGTGGAGGTGACCATGGCCGGCTCGTCGGTGCGAAAACCCGCTTTCACCAGTTTCTTGAGCCAGTTATCCCCAGCTTCAAAATCCACCGGTACAAAATGCACGCCGGCCGGCGGCGTCAGGCCAAGCTGGGCCAGGCGTTGTTGTTTCCATACCTGATGGCCAGGCTGATCGACTTCAAAAATGGCCAGTTGCGCGGCGATATCCGGCCGGCGCAGCGCAAAGGAATCCAGCCCGGCCCCCAGCAGCACGTACTGGCGTGCCGCGCCGGCTTTGATGCCATCAATCACCTGATCTTCAATAAACCGGGCGCGCGCAATGATGGAGGCCCGAAACGGCGCGGTACGCTGCGGATGCATGTCTGGCCGCTCCCGCCAGGCGTCTTGTGGTGCGGCCAGTTTCAGGCCAACGTCGTCATGGATGACGTGCGGCGCGGCGTCGGCCTCCAGATGCAAGGCGCGCCACAAGGCAACGCGAACGGCAGTGGCATCTGCGGCAATGGTAGCGGGTGCGGACATGGTTTTTCCTTGCGGTTTGCTTTTTCGGTTGATCCGTTCAGGCTATATATCCATACACCCTGTTTCTGGCAACGAGATGACTGACGCACAACTGGCTGATCATTTGCTGTATCTGGAACAACAACTGCACCAGCAAAATGTCCGGGCAGACGCAGCCGCGCTGGGCCAGTTGCTGGCGGATGATTACTTTGAGCACGGCATCAACGGCACGCTCTGGCACAAACCAGCGGTACTGGCGGCGCTGGCGCAAGAACAGTTTTCTGAACGGCGCATCAGCCAGTTTGTCCTGACCCGGCTCTCGCCAGACACCGCGCTGGTGACTTATGCGGCAGAACGACTGCCCGCGGCACACCGGCCCGGCGCGCATTCGCTTCGCAGTTCAATCTGGCAGTGCCGCCAGGCGCGCTGGCAGATGATTTTTCATCAGGGCACGCCATTGTCATCACCGTGAAGCCAACACAGGCTGACAATCCTTTCAGTCTGTTGCGTCGGCCCAACGGTGTTGTTTTGCCGATAATCTGCAACACTTCATCCTGATTGTTGCCTCTAACCGACAAAGCTCTGATTTTCTGACCCTTTTCACTCAAGTCGCTGTAGATTCTGTCTGCTGCCCGTCAGCTCCCTGTGAGCTTCGTGGTGGGTACCGACTCTTTTAGCATACCTGCTCCCTGCCGCGCGCCCTCTCGCTTGCCGCACTTTAGCCTGCCGTATACGATGCGATTTGAGGATGGAGTTGTGCCAGATCAAACGGCGCGGCCAAAGCAGGTAAAAACAAGTAGAGATAAAGCAATGCAATATCGTCGTATGCGTAACAGCGGCTTTACGCTGCTTGAATTGCTGGTCGTGTTGTTGATCATTGCCCTGTTGGCCGGTTATGTCGGCCCCAAGCTGTTTGGCGAGGTCGGCAAGGCCAAGATCAAAACTGCAGCCAGCCAGATGAAGTCTCTGGCAGACGCGCTAGACCATTACCGGCTGGATGTGGGCCACTACCCCACCACCGAGCAAGGTCTGGGCGCGCTCAACACCAAGCCCAATGACGAGCCCAAGTGGCAAGGCCCGTACCTGACCAAGGACGTGCCAAATGACCCGTGGGATCGGCCCTATGTGTATCGCCGCCCTGGCGAAAACGGCCACGATTTCGACCTCATCTCTTACGGTGCCGACGGCAAGCCGGGCGGGACAGATGAGGACGCCGACATCTCTTACTTCCAGTAAGTAAGCGCACACTGGTCTTGCGCCATGCGCTACAAGGTCACCGCCCTTTCTGCCGGCAATCTGCAGGAACTGGAGCTGGACGCTGCCAACGAGGCCGAGCTCAAAGAGCGCCTCGCTTCGCAGGGTGCGGCGCTGGTTTCGGCACGCCCGGTGCAACGCCTCACCATGGGCAAGAGCGAGTTCGCGCTTTCTTTGTTCACGCAAGAGCTGATTGCACTGCTGGAAGCCGGCCTGACACTGGTAGAAGCCGTTGAAACGCTCAAGGAAAAAAGCGCCGCTGACGGCAACCGCGTGGTACTGGGGCTGATGATTGATGGCCTGTATCAAGGTTTGACGTTTTCCCGCGTGCTCTCGCAAATGCCAGAGCATTTTCCGCCGCTATATATCGCCACCGTGGGTTCGGCCGAGAAAACCGGGCATCTGGCCAACGCGCTCAAACGCTATCACCACTACGAGTCACGTCTGGCGGCGGTAAAGAAAAAGATCATTTCCGCGCTGATCTACCCCATGGTGATCATTACCATTGGTGGCGGCATCATGCTGTTTTTGCTGTTCTACGTGATCCCGAAATTCAGCCAGATTTACGCCAGCATGAAGAACCTGCCGTTTGCGGCAGAGGTGCTGTTGTGGTGGGGCGAGTTAGTCCACCAGCACGGCGATATTCTGTTTGGCGGCATCATTGGCAGCATCATTCTGGCCGTAGTGCTGCTGCGTACGCCAGCCGTACAACTGGCACTGGCAGAGGCGTTCTGGCGCTTGCCGCGTATGAATGAATACCGGCGTTTGTTCTCTCTTACCCGTTTTTTTCGCACTGTCGGTTTGTTGTTGTCGGGCGGCGTGTCGCTGGTGGCGGCGCTGGAAATGTCCGCGCAATTGTTGCCCACACCCATGCGCCTGGCGCTGGGACAAGCCATTGTGGATATCAAATCCGGCCAGTCCCTGTCTGCCACCCTGCCCCGTTATGGCTTGACCACGCCCGTAGCCGAGCGCCTGTTGCGCGTGGGTGAGCAAAGCGGTGAGCTGGCCACCATGAGCGAACGCGCGGCGCAGTTCTGTGATGAAGAACTGGACCGTGCTATTGAAATGTTCACACGTCTGTTTGAACCCATTTTGATGTTGCTGATTGGCGTGCTGATCGGCTCTATCGTGTTCCTTTTATATATGCCGATTTTCCAGCTGGCCGGGAGCATGCAATGAGCACGCTCAACCTGGAACTCCTTAGCCATCTGCGCCAAAGCGCTGGCGAAGCGGGTGTGCCGCTCTTGCTGCAGCAAACACTGGGGCTGGATAACGACGGTTACCGACAGGAAGTGAGCCGCTATCTGGGCTTGCCCGCGCTAGGCCGGGAAGACCTGACCGCGCAATTTCCGCGTTACGACCTGTTGCCCTATGGCGATGCGGTGGGCCATCAATGCCTGATGGTGGAAGACGTGGATGGCACACTGCGGCTGGTGCTGGGCGACCCGTTCAACCGGGTTACCCGCAACTGGGTACAGCAGCGCGTCTCCGTGCCGTATATCACCGTGCTGGCGCATTACGACGACGTGCGCACCTGGCTGGAAAGTTTCGAGACCTCCCACCGGGCGATGGATCAACTGGCCGTCGGCACCGAGGGTGAAACCGGCCAGGCCGGCGTGCCAGAAATATCGCTGGCGACGCTGGCCGCAGACAGCAACCCGGTGGTCAAGCTGGTGAACTCCACGCTGTATGACGCGCTGAAAGCCAAAGCGTCAGACATCCACCTGGAAAGCACCAACACCGGGCTGGCCATCAAATACCGGATCGATGGCGTGCTGTTGCACATTGGCGGCGCCAGCGGCGTAGAAACCGCTGAACAGGTGATCTCTCGCCTGAAGGTGCTGGCAGAACTGGATATCTCTGAGCGGCGTATTCCGCAAGATGGCCGCTTCAAGGTGCTGGCCAACGGCCGCGAGGTGGATTTTCGCGTCTCCATCATGCCCTCCATCTGGGGCGAAGACGCTGTACTGCGGGTGCTGGACAAACAAAACGCCGGAGATGCCTTCAAACAGTTGCGGCTGGATATCCTTGGGTTTGACGACACCACCATGAGCAATATCCGGAGCCTGGCGACAGAGCCCTATGGATTGTTGCTGGTGACGGGCCCCACCGGCTCGGGCAAATCCACCACGCTGTATGCCACGCTCTCCGAGATCAACACCGGTGAAGAAAAGATCATCACCATTGAAGACCCGGTGGAATACCAGTTGCAGGGCATTTTGCAGATTCCGGTGAACGACAAGAAAGGCCTGTCTTTCGCGCGGGGTTTGCGCTCTATTTTGCGACACGACCCGGACAAGATTCTGGTCGGGGAAATCCGCGACGGCGAAACCGCCAACATTGCAGTGCAGGCCGCCCTGACGGGTCACCTGGTGCTGACCAGCGTGCACGCCAACAACGTATTTAGCGTGCTCGACCGCTTTTTGCACATGGGCGTGGAAACACACAGCTTTGTGGATGCACTGATTGGCGTGGTGGCACAGCGACTGATCCGCAAGATTTGCCCGCACTGTATTACGGACGACAATCCGGACGACGACCTGCTGGCCGTATCGGGCGTGACGCGCGAACAAACCGCCGCCTGGCGCTTCAAGAAAGGCACAGGCTGCCAGGCCTGTCGGGGCACCGGTTATCTGGGTCGCAAAGCCATTGCCGAAGTCTTGCGGCTGGACGACGCCCTCAAACAAGCCATTGCCAGCCGCGCCCCCGCTGGCGAAGTCAAACAACTGGCGGCCAGTAAAGGGTTTATCAGCATGCGCAAGGCCGCCATTGCGGTGGTGTCTCGCGGGGAAACCACATTACAGGAGGTGAATCGTGTCACATTCCTGGATTAATCATCACGCATGGTTCTCCCGCCGGCAGATTTTGCTGGCCAGCGGCCCGGCCTTTGGCAAAGCCCTGCCGCAACGCCGGCGTGCCGCCATTGAACAATCAACCGAGAGCGCCATTACCCGCCTGCAACAACTGCTGGCACAGTCCCCGCGCGGGCGTTTTGGCATCGATACCCTGCAGTTGATGATCGGCGCGCCGTGGGTGCGCTACACCGTACTGCCCTGGCAAGACAACCTGAAGCGGGATGCGGACTGGCAAGGCTATGCCCGCGTGCTGTTGGGCCAGCAATATGGTGTCGGCACGGAAACGTGGCGCGTGCAGGTGGCAGAAGGCGTGTACGGCCGGCCACGACTGGCCGCAGCCATGGACCAGGGCTTGTATCAAACGCTGGTGGAACTGGCCAAAGCCCAGAAGTTACGCCTGACCCATTGCGAGCCCTTGCTGACCGCCGCCATTAACCGGCATCACAAAGCGCTGAAAGGGAAAGAATTTGTGCTGTTGCTGATAGAAGCCGAGCACAGCACGTGTGTGTTCTGGCGCGGCGGCTGGCGTGCCAGCGTGACCCTGCCGTTTGCACTCGTCCCCCGTCCGGATGGTGAAGCCCTGGCCGCACTGGTGCG
>JASLES010000404.1 GCA_030151005.1 Silvimonas sp. | reverse complement strand
TCTTTGGGCGACATCGCCAGCAAGTCTTTGCCTTCAAACAACGCTTTGCCGCCTGTGGCCTGATGCAGACGCACCAGTGTCAGGCCCACCGTGGTTTTGCCGGAACCAGACTCGCCCACAATACCCAGCGTCTTGCCGCGCGCCAGCTTGAACGACACATCTTTAACGGCGTGAAACTGTTTTTTGCCAAACAGGCCCTGGCGAATATCAAACGACTTCGCCAGACCTTGTACATCCAGCACGATCTCGTCGTCCGCCTGGTAACCGCGCTGCCGCTCACCGGCGGAGACAAAACCACCTGGCTTCATAAAGTCATCAATCACCGGCAGGCGCAGCGGGCGTTGATCCAGGTGCGGCCGGCAAGCCAGCAACGCTTTGGTGTAGGCGTTTTGCGGGTTTTCAAAGATCTGCTGGACGTCACCCGCTTCGCGGATTTCGCCGTGCCGCATCACCACCACCTTGTCGGCAAACTCGCCCACCAAACCCAGATCATGGGTAATGAACAAGACTGACATGCCGCGCTTGGCCTGCAGTTTGGCAATCAGCTCCAGAATCTGTTTCTGGATGGTCACATCCAGCGCCGTAGTGGGTTCATCCGCAATCAGCAGTTTGGGTTCGCAGGCGATGGCGATGGCGATCATCACGCGTTGCTGCTGGCCGCCAGAGAGCTCATGCGGGTAGTTCTTGATCTTCTTTTCCGGGTCTGGCAGGCCAACCTCAATCAAGAGTTCCAGCGCGCGTTTGGCGGCGGCGGAGCGCGAGAGTTTAGCGTGCAGCATCAGGGTCTCAATGATCTGGTCACCCACGGTAAACACCGGGTTGAGCGAGCTCATTGGCTCCTGGAAAATCATGGCGATGTCTTTGCCACGCAGGCGACGCAGATCGGCGCCTTGTACTTCCAGCAAATTGCGGCCTTCAAACAGAATCTGGCTGGCCGGATCAATCAGCGTCTGCATTTGCGGCAGCAATTGCATGATCGCCATGGACGTCACGGACTTACCCGAGCCAGACTCCCCCACCAGCGCCACGGTGGCGTTTTTGGGAATATCCAGATTAATGCCCTTGAGGGCATGGAACGGCTCGGCGTCTTCCTGCTTGAAACGCACATTGAGATTGCGGATCGACAGGAGGGTTTCTTGTTGGATCATGGTGTCGGTCCTTACTTGTTGGCTTTGGGGTCAAATGCGTCGCGCAGGCCATCAATCAGCAAGCTGAACGCGGTCACCAGCAATGACATTGCAATCGTCACCGCCACCATTTGCCACCACACGCCTTGCACCAGCTCGGCCGGTGCTTCGGCCAGCATTGAACCCAGACTCACTTGCGTGACACCCACGCCAAAACCCAGGAACGAGAGAATGGCCTCGTACTTGATCAAAGCGACCGTCAACAGCGAGAACTGCACCAGCAACAAGTGCGAGATATTGGGCAGGATATGCACAAAGATCCGGCGGGCATCGCTGGCGCCAATGGCGCTGGCAGCCTGGACGAACTCGCGGTTCTTGAGTTTGAGGTACTCGGCACGCACCAGCCGGTATGTGCCGGTCCAGCTGGTCAATGCCATCACAATGATGATGGTCTTGATGCCGCGCCCGGCCACAGCCGCAAAGGACAACAGCAACAGCATGTCTGGCACGCTGGTGAATACGCTGTAGAACCAGTTCAAAAAGTCATCGACCTTGCCACCAAAGTAACCGGAGATCGCGCCCAGCACGGTCCCCAGCAACAAGGTAAACAGCGCGCCAAAGATACCGACAAACACCGATGTCGACGTACCCTTGATGGTCTTGATGATCACATCCCGGCCGCGCAGATCCCCACCAAACGGCAGCGTTTCGCGCAATGGCGTTTCTACCGAGGCGTATTTGCCCATGTTCTGGCGCGCAATGGCCAGCTCCTTGCCGATGGGGTCTTCGGCTTCGGTCATGGTCACAATCGGCGCATCACTTTTAGCGCCGGCTTCTTCTTCAGCCGGTGGCAGTGTTTCATCAGCG
This sequence comes from Silvimonas sp., assembly GCA_030151005.1. Classification (GTDB taxonomy): domain Bacteria; phylum Pseudomonadota; class Gammaproteobacteria; order Burkholderiales; family Chitinibacteraceae; genus Silvimonas. The sequence continues at coordinate 1,960 of JASLES010000404.1, read as the reverse complement.
CTCTGGGCCAGCCACGATGGCGGCGCATACGGCACCGCAACTTCCTTGCGCCAGCCATCGCCAATGATGTTGAACCAGCCGGCAATGGCAATGGCGAGGAACGCGCCCACCACCATCAGCGAAATCATCGCCACTTTGTCGCGCTTCAGGCGACGCCAGCCCATTGCCCAGAAACCGCGATGCACTTCCGGCGCGCCATTCATGACCGGAGTGGCCTGTACAGTACTTGTCATGTTGTCTCTCCGGTTACTTGAGTTGCACGCGTGGGTCGATCAGCTTGTAGATCAGATCGGCCAGCAGGTTAAAGATCATGGTGGCCAGGGCGATGTACACCGTAATGGCCTTGATGATCGGGAAATCGCTGTTGTTCACAGCGAGCACCACCGCGTTACCCATACCGGGAATACTGAAGAAGGTTTCCAGCACCAGCGCGCCAATCAACAGATACGGCAGCGACATCATCACGGTGGTCACCACCGGAATCAGCGCGTTGCGCAACACGTGCTTGAGCATGACCACCCGCTCGGACAACCCTTTGGCGCGGGCCGTGCGCACATAGTCATTGCCCAGTTCTTCCACAAAGAATGAACGGTAGAAGCGGATATCCGGCCCAAGCGAAACCATCAAACCCATCAACATGGGCAGCGGCACGTAGTACCACAGGTTATGCCAGGCCGAGTTGCTCCAGCCCGAAACCGGGAACCAGCCAAGCTTGTAGGCCAGCCAGTACTGACCGGCAATGATGTACACCAGCGCCGAGACCGACATGGCAATGGTGCAGCAGACCGTGACAATGCGATCGGTAATGCCGCGGCGGAAATACGCCACGATGGCGGCCAGCGGAATGGCAATCAACAAATCCACCACCAGCATGGAGCCTGTCAGCAGCAAGGACGGCCCAATGCGCGAACCAATGATGTCGGATACAGGTTGCTGGGTAGACCAGGAGGTACCAAAGTTCAGCGTCAGCACCTGTTTCACAAAGATCAGGAACTGCGCGGGCTGGCTTTTATCCAGCCCCAACTGGGCGCGGATATTGGCCAGCGATTCTGCGGTCAGATGCTTGCCCGCCAGCACCAGCGACGGGTCACCACCAAACACGTTAAAGAGGACAAACACCAGCAACATCACCCCGAACAGAGTCGGGATCATTTGCAGCACGCGACGGACGATATAAGCGAACATTTTGCCGGCTCCTTACTTCTGGATATCCATGAAACGCCAGGACACCTGGAAGATGGGGTGAACCTCATCGCCCAGCACACGGGGTTGCATCATGCGGTTACGGAAACGCGTTTCGCCCGGCAGCCATGGGGTTTCTTCCATCATCACCTTGTTCATTTCGTCATACAGCTGATTACGCTCCGGGCTGTCCTGCAGTTTTTGCGATTGCAGATACAGCTTGTCGTAACGTGGCGAGTTGTAGCAGGCCGTGTTTTCGGCACCGATGTTCTTGCTGTAGTTGAGCATCACAAAGTTCTCGCCATCCGGGTAGTCGGCAATCCAGGCCGCACCGACCATGCCATACGTGCAAGAACGCATGGCCTTGAGCAGATCGCTGAAGGTCACCGGCCGGAACGTGACGCGGATGTGGATGGAATCCAGCGCCTCTTGCCAGTATTCATTCCATTGGCGGCCCACGGCCGAAGCGTCACCCAGGAAATCAATGGAAATGGGCTTGCCATCCGGTGTAGTGCGGTAACCGTCCGGACCGATTTTGTAGCCAAACTGATCAAGCAAGGCGTTGGCGAGCGGACGGTTGTATTCGTATTGGTAACGGAAATTGGGGTTGTGCCCGACAACGCCTTCCGGAATGGTGTATTCCATGCGCACAGCGTTATTGCGGCGGATATCGCGGATGGTCTGATCGGTATCAAACGACATGGCAATGGCGCGGCGCAGGGCAATCTTCTCTTTGCCAAAGCCGCCCAGCACCGGGTCTTGCATATTGAAGTCCCAG
>JASLES010000400.1 GCA_030151005.1 Silvimonas sp. | reverse complement strand
GAGGGGTGTTTGAGGGCGCAGCCCGAGTTCCCGCAGCCTGCCGCGCCTTGCGAGAAGCGCAGGGAACCCACGTAGTGGGCGCTGTCGCAGGGGTCGCCTTTCTTTGGTTACTTTCTTTGGCGAAGCAAAGAAAGTAACGTGGGCCCGGCACCCCGGGTATCAAATGGTTTTAAACCCGCGCCGAAGGCGCTAACACGATGTTCAAGGTTTCAACCGCGCCCCCTTTACCTCCATGCACTCCCCACCTGGATATACCACGCATTCTGATCCCTGCTATGCGCTACATCGATCCCCATCCCCAGCCCCAGCTTGCGCGCAATCAGGTAACGAAACCCCACACCTACGCCGACCGGCGTTTCTGCTTCATCCCAACTGTGCCAGCGCCCCCAGGCGCGGCCACCGCCGACAAAGCCCAGCGCGGCCCAGCGTTCGGTGACGTTCCAGCGTAGTTCGGTTTCCAGTGCAATCGTGTTCTTGTCCTGGAAACGGCCCTTTTGTACGCCGCGCTGATCCACATAGGGCTGGGCGTAAAACGGCACGTCGCCACTGGTGGCCTGAACCTGACCACGCAGGCCCAGTACCCAGGTGTTATCAAACGGAATCCACTTGTAAACACGCGCGTCGTAGGTATCAAAATCGGCTGAGCTGCCGTAGGCGCCGCGCGCGTATTGGGCTTCTATTTCTGAATAGGTACCACGGCTGGGCCAGAAAATATTGTCGCGGGTGTCGTAATCCACCACTGCGCCCAGCTTGCTGATGGTGAGGTCTTTCTGGAATCCGCCCAACTCGGTTGCCACCTGCCCGGTGAACTGGGTATCGGCATCCAGCCAGGTGTAGCGCGGGCCGATGAACCAGGGGCTGTCCGCAATCTTGAACAGCACCTGCTGCATCAGGAATGTCCCTTCCAGTTTGTAGGAACGGGCCACATCCAGTACCCCGAAATAATCGGTTTTCAGGTCAAAGCGGGCCAGCGCCCCCAGATAGCGGATGCGATCACCATCCCAGGTATGAAAATGGAACAGGCCAGCGCCCCAAGTGCCATTTTCCGTGCCCACGCCCCCTATCCCGGTGATGTTGGGCGGGGCCATCACCCCGTTCTTTTTGCCTTCCTCGCTGGCCTCCGCCAGGGATTTATCAAAAAACAGCAGCGCCGCACCGCCGCCATAACCAATCGCCGGTTCGGTAATGATGGTAGGAACGGGCAAAAACCCTTTCTGGTTCAGCAGGTAGTCACTCATATCCAGCGCGCCATCTTCCGGGTCACGCATGGTGTTCCAGTCCATTGCGCTGGCGGCGCCAGAGAGGGTTAGCAGCGCTGCGGCCAGCCAGGCAGCCGTCTGCACTGAGCCGGGAAAGTAGAAGGAACCTTGTGACTGCACGATATGGATACCCCATCTGGGCTGGCGGGTTTTCGGGCGCAATGGTTACAGCATAGGCAAATCGCTCAGGTTCGGACGTACCAGCATTTGCCTACGTCACTTTCAGCGCGCGCCCGGTCCTCCATCAGGGGGCCTGGCGCTAGATTGAAAACGTAAAATACCCAGCACGGGGTCAAACAATGAATCCATCCCTGAAAACCGTTGCGGTGACCGACGTGGAAAATGCCATTGCCAACGCGCTGAGCGATCTGCTGGACGGGCACGTGATCGTGGCGGTCCACAATATGCAGTTCAAACCTGAAGGATTGTTTGATAGCGCCAACCATGCGGATTTCACGGTTTCTGCCAGTTTCAAGCGCTGGCCACAACCGGGCGCACCAGAAATCCCGATCTAGGCGTAGCTCCGCCAAAGCCGGCAATCTGGCTGGCGGGGCTGCCTTCTGTCGCCCATTTGTCTTGTCCGGCCCGGCCAGCGCCAGCTATCCGGCAAACGGTCTTGAATTGCTGCAATGCTGCGGACTAATTTGACAGCTTGCAGACAGCATTCATCAGATTCGTCTGCGCCGTACCGGAGCCACGCCTTGGGCCGTATTCTGATTGCCGATGCTTCGCCACTTTTCCGGCAGGCCATGGTGCAACTTGTCACGCTGGAAGGTCACGATATCGTCGCTGAAGTAGGCGATGGCGTGGCGTTGTTCCGCGCTGTGCAAGCGCAGCGCCCGGACCTGGTGGTCATTGAACTGACACTGCCCGCGCTGGGCGGTGTCGATGGGCTCAGTTGCATCTGTGCCCTCAGCGCGTCCACCCGCATCCTGATGTACACCACGCAACCATCGCGCCACTTTGCACTGCGCTGCGCCCAGGCCGGTGCCAGTGGATATGTGAGCAAATTTGCCGGTGCGCGGGCCCTGCGCCTGGGCGTACGCAATGTGCTGCAAGGGCGGCGGGCTTTTCCGGCAGCGCCGCCTGCTGGCGTGGCCGAAGGCGCAGCGCAGCTTGATAGTTTGTCCGGGCTGGATATCGCCATCTTGCAAATGCTGGCGGCCGGGTTCTCTACCGCCGACATCTGCGAGCAAATGGCAACGGATCGGCAAAACGTGAACCAGAGCAAACATCGTTTGCTCAACAAGTTTGGTCTGGAAACCCTGGCCGGGCTGATCGACCTGACGCAGACCCATGGGCTGGATCTGGGCAGCAGTTTGCGCTGCGACGACAGCAGCATGACGGGCATGGAAAACCTGCATCTGCTGCGGGCGATGGTCGAATCCTCGCCCAACGGCATGTTTCTGCGCGACAAAGAAGGCAAGCTGGCCCTGTGCAACCCGCGCTTTATGGACCTCTACGCCGCCGCGCTGGCCGATCCGGATTACGCGCTGCCCGATGAGGCTACCTGGTTCGACCCGGCACTGCATGCGCATGTCGCGGCGCATTTCCAGTTGTTGATCCAGACCGGGCGCACTATTGCGCTGGATACACATGTGCACGTCAACGGCGTGTTGCGCTCTTTGCATGTGTGGTGCATGCCGGTGCGCGACAGCGCGGGCCAGATTCAGGGGGCCATCGGCGGCATGATCGATTTTACGGACCGCGCCAATGGTGTAAAACGCCTGCGCGATGCCCGCACCGCGCCTGCGGAGAACGAGACATCCCTGTCATTTGAGCCGGCCAGCATGCCCGAGGCGCCGTCTGCCCGCGTGGTCAATCTGGTCGAAGCCGGTTCCCGGCTCTATCGCACGATCCTGGAACTGGGCGAGTTGATCCGCCTGGGTAATGTGAGCACCGCCCCGCCTGAGCAAGCGCTCTCGTTACATGGTGTGATCGAGCGCTGGCAGCGGCAGCATCGGAACACACCTTCCGCCGCGACGCTGGATCTGCGGCGGGTCGCCGTCGATGAAGTCTGGCTGGACGAAAAACGGCTTGAGCAATTGCTGGACAAACTGGCGCAAGTGGCCGCCCACCCGGTGCATCTGACCTTGAGCAGCTTGCCGCAACCTAGGCGGTCCGCACGCGTGACCCTGGGGGCCAAGGCCGGGCTGACCACCCATGTGGGTGGCGATATTGCCGTGACTCTGGCGCTGATCCAGACGCTGGCGCAAGGGCTGGGCGGCAGCTTGCTGATGGATCGCAACGGGAATCTGGCGGTGAGCCTGGCCGCCAGTGTGGCGCGCCCGGCGCGGGCCGCTTAAGCGCATCCAGAAATACAAACAAAAAAGCCGGCGCGTATTGCACCGGCTTTTTTCATGCTTTACCTGCGATCAACGACTGCTGCCGCGCGATACCACATCAATCCAGACGGCCAGTAACAGAATGGTGCCCTTGACGATCATTTGCCAGAACGAGTCCACATCCAGCATCGACATCCCGTTATCCAGGCTGGCCATGACCAGCGCACCAATCAGCGCGCCGTGTACAGTGCCTACCCCGCCGCGCATGGATGTGCCGCCAATGAAACATGCGGCAATGGCATCCAGCTCACCCATGGAACCTGCCGACGGAGAACCAGCGGCCAGCCGCGCGGTGTTGACCACGCCAGCAAAGGCACACATCAGCCCCATGATGGCAAAGATGGCCAGTTTCACGCCGCGTACGTTCACACCAGACAGGCGCGTCGCCTCCATATTGCTACCCACGGCATAGATGCGGCGGCCAAACACGGTTTGTGTGGCCATGTAGGTAAACACCGCCAGCAGCACCATCAACAACAAGACCGGGATGGGAATCCCGTCGTATGCATTGAGCACGCGCACAAAGGCCAGAATCACGAGGCCAGCCACCACCACGCGGGCAACGTCGCGCCACAGCGGAGCCACTGGCAAACCGTAGCGCAGATTGGAAAGACGGCTACGCCAGGTCACCACACCCGCAATCACAAAGATGATCACGCCCATCAGATCACCCAGCAGCGTCGGCAGATAACCCTGGCCCAGATACACCAGTTGGTCAGACACCGGCGCAATGGTAGAGCCACCGGTTACACCCAGCAGCACGCCGCGAAATGCCAGCATGCCCGCCAGACCGACAATGAACGACGGCACGCGCAGATACGCCGCCCAGTACCCGTTAAACAGGCCCACCAGCAAACCCAGGCCGCACACAATGGCCAGATTGGCGGCCAGCGGCACGTGGTAATGCACATCCAGCACTGCCGCCACGCCGCCCAGCAAGCCCAACAGAGAGCCGACAGAGAGGTCAATTTCGCCAGCAATGATGACAAACACCATGGCGCTGGCCAGCATGCCGGTGATCGACATCTGCCGCAGCAGGTTAGAAATGTTGCGCGGCGTCAGATAGCCGCCCTCCGTTTTCCAGGCAAAAAATGCCCAGATCAACGCAATGGCGATCAGCAACGCCAGAATCTTGTTCTGGCTGAACAACTGCTTCACGCCGGGAAAGCCATGCGCGGATTTGTCCTGACCCGGCAGACTGGTGGTTGCGGCAACGGCGCCGGTCTTGATCATTTTGAACTCCTCGTTCTCTATCTTTATAAGGGCGGGACTTGCCTCATGCCGCTTCAGGCAACACCTGATCCAGCGGCTTGAGGGCGGCAGCCAGGACCTGCTCTTGTGTCAGGCCTTCGTTATTGAACTCACCGCGCAATTCGCCTTCGCCCATCACCAGCACCCGGTCGCTCACGCCCAGCACTTCGGCCAGTTCGCTAGACACCATGATGATGCTGATGCCCTGGCTGGCAAGGTCAAACATCAGTTTGTAGATTTCATATTTGGCACCCACATCCACGCCGCGGGTGGGTTCATCCAGAATGAGGATGTCCGGCTTGGGTTGCAGCATCTTGGCCAGCACCACTTTTTGCTGGTTGCCACC
>JASLES010000380.1 GCA_030151005.1 Silvimonas sp. | reverse complement strand
ATGCTGTCGTCGCCTTCGGAATGAGAGATCTGGTCAGCGCGTTGCAGCGTGTTGTTGATGCGACGCACGACTTGCGGTACCGAGTTCGCCGGGTACAGCGACTGGTCCGGATACATTTCGCTGCCCAGGTTGGCGTCTGCCGCCACCTGCCAGCCAGAAAGATAAATGGCTTTCAGGCCCGCTTTTACTTGTTGCATGGCCTGGTTGCCGGTCAGCGCTCCCAGCGCGTTGATATACGGCGTTTCATGGAGCAGCTTCCACAATTTGTTGGCGCCGGTACGGGCCAGCGTGTGCTCGACTTGTAGTGAGCCACGAAGTCTTTCAACATCTGCGGCCGTGTAGGGCCGTGTGACGCCTTTCCAGCGCGGGTTTTCTCGCCAATCCTGTTCAAGCTGAGCAATGCGTTGTTCACGAGTGGTCATGGCGTTCTCCCGCAGTAGTCTTGGCTTTGCAGCCGGTTAAAGAATGTGTTGCACTTTGTTTTGCAATGATTATTGCGGTGCACCATCAAATGTAGTGAATTTTTTATGACTACATATTGGGGCTTACCCCAGGGGGCGGATTTCAAATAAAAAACAAGCCCGTAAATCCGTCAGCTACTGCGTTTTAGCGTGACCCGGCCGTTTGTCATGTCGTTGCGGCGCAACAATGACAAGCGGTGCGGGGATCCAACACTTTGCCTGTTTCTGCCGTTTTTTCCGCGCAAACTTGCGCCTGCGTGAGCGCAACAGGCCTGGTACGCGTGCTGCAGAAACATTCCGCCAGCTTGATTTGCCTGAGAAAAACACTTCTGTATGCAAATACCCTTGAAATGGGTGGGGGCATCCCCATTTCTGCCTGCATCGTTATGGAGGTATGGCAATGTCTGGTGAAAACGAAAATCAACCGAACCTGGAAAACGCAGCCGATCTGGAGGCTGGTGCAGGCGAGCTGAATGGCGCCGATGAGGGTCAGCTGGATAACAATCTGGCGACGCTACTGGCAGAGCTGGATAAGGCCCGTCAGGACGTGTTGTATGTCCGGGCCGAGGCAGAGAACATTCGTCGCCGCGCTGCGGAAGACAATGAAAAGACCCGCAAATTTGCGGTCGAGAAATTTGCCCGCGAACTCCTGGCGGTGCGTGACTCGCTGGAAATGGCGCTGGCAGATCAGTCTGGTTCGTTCGAGAACCTCAAAGTGGGCGTCGAGCTGACCAACAAGCAACTGGCCGCCGCGTTCGAGAAGGCTGATCTGAAAGAGATCAATCCGCTGGGCGAGAAGCTGGACCCGAACAAGCATCAGGCGATCTCGATGGCGCCGGCCGATGCCGAGCCCAATACCGTGATCCAGGTCATGCAAAAGGGTTACGAGCTGTCTGGCCGCGTGGTACGCCCCGCCATGGTGGTGGTTGCGGCCCCCAAGTAAGTGCGGATTGATTCGCCTTATCAGGGAAATAGCGAATCGCTATCGTTTCTCTTGAAAAGGCCCAGTACATCCCCACTTCTGGATCAAGGTTATTTGAACTGAACGCCGGCGCAGCAAGCGACGGCAAGCACAAAGCATTGAGAGGACAACATAAATGGCAAAAATTATTGGTATTGACCTGGGTACCACCAACTCGTGTGTGGCCGTGATTGAAAACGGTCAGCCCAAAGTGATTGAAAACGCCGAAGGCGCACGTACTACGCCTTCCATCATTGCGTATCAGGAAGACGGCGAAACCCTGGTGGGCGCACCGGCCAAGCGTCAGGCTGTGACCAACCCGAAGAACACCCTGTACGCCGTGAAGCGCCTGATTGGCCGCAAGTTCACTGAAAAAGAAGTCCAGAAAGACATCGACCTGATGCCGTACTCCATCGTCAAGGCTGACAATGGCGACGCCTGGGTTGAAGTGCGTGGCAACAAGATGGCACCGCCGCAAATCTCTGCCGACGTGCTGCGCAAGATGAAGAAGACCGCCGAAGACTATCTGGGCGAAGAAGTGACCGAGGCCGTGATTACCGTACCGGCTTACTTCAACGATAGCCAGCGTCAGGCCACCAAAGACGCCGGCCGCATTGCCGGTCTGGACGTCAAGCGCATCATCAACGAGCCGACCGCTGCTGCGCTGGCATTTGGTCTGGACAAGAACGAAAAGGGTGATCGCAAGATCGCCGTGTATGACCTGGGTGGTGGTACGTTTGATATCTCCATCATCGAAATTGCCGATGTAGATGGCGACAAGCAGTTTGAAGTGCTGGCCACCAACGGTGATACCTTCCTGGGTGGTGAAGACTTTGACCAACGCCTGATTGATTACATCATCAGCGAGTTCCAGAAAGACACCGGCATTAACCTGAAGCAAGACGTGATGGCCCTGCAGCGTCTGAAAGAAGCTGCAGAAAAAGCGAAGATTGAGCTCTCCAGCACGGCGCAGACTGAAATCAACCTGCCGTACGTGACCATGGACGCCACCGGCCCCAAGCACTTGACGCTGAAGATTACCCGCGCCAAGTTTGAAAGCCTGGTTGACGAACTGGTAGAGCGCTCGATCGAACCGTGCCGCATTGCGCTGAAAGACGCCGGCCTGAAGATCACTGATATTGATGACGTGATCCTGGTGGGTGGCCAAACCCGTATGCCCAAGGTGATGGACAAGGTCAAAGAGTTCTTTGGCAAGGATCCGCGCCGTGACGTGAACCCGGACGAAGCCGTGGCCGTAGGCGCTGCCATTCAGGGCGCCGTGCTGTCGGGCGATCGCAAGGACGTGTTGCTGCTGGACGTGAGCCCGCTCTCTCTGGGTATTGAAACCCTGGGCAGCGTGATGACCAAGCTGATCCAGAAGAACACCACGATTCCGACCAAGGCATCGCAAGTGTTCTCGACTGCGGATGACAACCAGAGCGCCGTGACCATTCACGTGCTGCAGGGCGAGCGTGAAATGGCTGCCGCCAACAAGAGCCTGGGCCAGTTCAATCTGGAAGGTATCCCGGCGGCACCGCGTGGCACCCCGCAAATTGAAGTGATCTTTGATATCGACGCCAACGGCATTTTGCATGTGTCCGCCAAGGACAAGGCCACTGGCAAAGAAAACAAGATCACCATCAAGGCCAACTCTGGTTTGTCGGAAGACGAAATCCAGCAAATGGTGAAGGATGCCGAAGCGCACGCCGAGGAAGACAAGAAGGCGCGTGAACTGGTTGACGCCAAAAACAGCGCTGACAGCCTGATCCATCAGGTCAAGAAGTCGCTGGTCGAGTTTGGTGACAAGGTGTCGGAAGAAGAAAAGACCGCCATCGAAGCCGCGATCAAGGAACTGGAAGAAGTCATCAAGTCTGACGACAAGGCCGTGATTGACGAGAAGTCCAACGCCCTGATGCAAGCCAGCCACAAACTGGCCGAGCAAATGTACGCGGCACAAGGTGGTGACGCCGGTGCAGCAGGTGCCGCTGGTGCCCAGCAACAAGGCGCCGCTGGCAAGGACGATGGCAACGTCGTCGACGCTGAGTACACCGAAGTCAAAGACAACAAGTAATATGCGGCAGTAACACAGTCCGCATCGGGGCACGGCGCTGTATTTACAGTGTCCGTGCCTTTCTTGTTTAGCGAGAGAAAGCAATGTCAAAAAAAGATTTTTACGAAGTATTGGGCGTGAACCGCGATGCTTCGGACGATGACATCAAAAAGGCGTATCGCAAACTCGCGATGAAGTTTCACCCGGACCGTAATCCGGACAGCAAAGAAGCCGAAGAGAAATTCAAAGAAGCCAAAGAGGCGTATGAAATCCTCTCTGACGGCCAGAAGCGCGCTGCGTATGACCAATACGGTCACGCCGGCGTAGACCCGCAAGCCGGTATGGGCGGCGGGGGCTTTGGTGGTGGTGGCTTTGCCGATGCGTTCTCGGACATCTTTGGCGATATCTTTGGTGGTGGCCAGGGTGGCGGTCGCGGCGGGCGCAGCAATGTGTATCGTGGTTCTGACCTGCGCTACAACATGGAAATCACGCTGGAAGAAGCCGCGCGCGGCGTCGAGCGCCAGATCAAGATTCCGGCACACGAAGAGTGCGACGTATGTCACGGTTCCGGCGCCAAGCCTGGCACTGAAGCCAAGACCTGCCACACCTGTAACGGTCAGGGTCAGGTGCGCGTGTCGCAAGGGTTCTTCTCGATCCAGCAAACCTGCCCGACTTGCCACGGCAGCGGCAAGTACATTCCGGACCCGTGCCGTAACTGTCACGGCACCGGTCGCGTACAGACGACCAAGACGCTGGCGGTGAAGATTCCGGGCGGCGTGGACGAGGGCGATCGCATTCGTCTGTCGGGTGAGGGCGAGCCGGGTGTCAATGGCGGCCCGCACGGTGACCTGTATGTGGTCATCCACATCAAGCAACACAGTGTGTTTGAGCGTGAAGGCAACGATCTGCATTGCGAAATGCCGATCAGCATCACCGCGGCCGCACTGGGTGGCGAGATCGAGATCCCTACGCTGGATGGCAAGGCACGCATCTCTATCCCGGCCGGCACGCAATCGGGCCAGGTGTTCCGTCTGCGTGGCAAGGGGATCAAGGGTGTACGCAGCGCGGTCACCGGCGATTTGATGTGCCACGTGATGCTGGAAACGCCGGTCAACCTGACCTCGCGCCAGAAAGAACTGCTGCGTGAGTTCGAGCAGATCAGCCAGGACGAACCGGCCAAGCACAACCCGCGCGCCAAGTCCTTTATGGACAAGGTCAAGGACTTCTTCGGCGGCTGAATGCGCCGTTGGGTCTGACCTGGTTTGTGCTCACAAAAAACCCGCCTTTATGGCGGGTTTTTTGTATGGGCTGAGGGTGGTTGACCTGATTCCACTATCCGCGGCGCGCCGCTTCAATGGCCGCAATATCAATTTTCCGCATCCCCATCATGGCCTGAAACGCCCGCCCGGCGGCGGCCTTGTCGGGGTCAGAAACAGCGGCCAGCAAGGCGCGTGGCGTGATCTGCCAAGACAAGCCCCATTTATCCTTGCACCAGCCACACGCACTCTCTTCGCCACCGTTGCTGACAATCGCATTCCACAGGCGGTCTGTTTCGGCTTGATCTTCGGTAGAAACCTGGAACGAAAACGCCTCGGTGTGCTTGAACGCCGCGCCCCCGTTCAAGCCCAGACACGGAATGCCCATGACGGTGAACTCCACGGTCAGCACATCGCCCGTCTTGCCAGACGGATAATCGCCCGGCGCGTGGTGGACTGCTTTGACTTCGCTATCCGGAAATGTCCTGGCGTAGAACTCCGCGGCTTCTTGCGCGGTGCCGTTGTACCAGAGACAAACTGTGTTCTTGCTGGGCATGGTGGTTCTCCTGAATGGATGGCGGTGCGCGCCAACCTTAACCCGCAAAATAGAACGCCGGATCAATCGGCACAATCTCAACCCGCAACTGGCAGGTGACACTATCCAGTTTATGGCGGAAGGTTTCCTGCAACACCGCCACGATGGCTTTGCCCAGGCGCTGTTTGAGTTCTGCGCTGCGAGTGGTCATGGTTGCAACCGTGACATGCACAAACGACTTCTCTGGGTACTCGTTCAGGCCAACCTGGAAGGTGTCGATCTTGAAGGCCCGGCCTTTGACGTCGGCCATTTCAAACTCACCGGTATCGGCAAAGGCCTGGTGCACGCGGGCGAGCAGGGCGGCGGGGTCGAATTCGTGGGCGAGGTTGGCGGTGTATTGCAGGGTGACATTGGGCATGGTTTTGATCCTGATGGGGAGGGGGTGATGATGCTCAGGCGGTGGCGTAAAGCGCAACTGTTTCGGCGGCCCGGCCGCCTACGGGGCTTTCTGGCCGAGGGCTACTTCGTAGCCCGGATGGAGGTCATCAGGCCGGGAATCAGGGGTGGCGGACCTGGTTAGCATTGTTGTGGGTTGTTAGCGCCTTCGGCGCGGTTAGTTTTGATACCGGCGGTGGCCGGAGCACGTTACTTTCTTTTGCTTCGCCAAAAGAAAGTAACCAAAGAAAAGGTGACCCTGCGACAGCGCCCCTTCGGGGTTCCCTGTGCTTCTCGCGTGGCCCGGCAGGCTCGGGAACTCGCTTCGCTCAGACACCCCTCGCCGAAACCCCGGGCCCCGCTGCGATGCTCGGCACTGCCGGAGGGGAGGCAAGTCAAAAGCCAAAGCCAAAGCCAAAGCCAAAGCCAAAGCCAAAGCCAAAGCCAAAGCCAAAGCCAAAGCCAAAGCCATCCTGCAACCCGCCTACTTCCAAAATGGTTCGCCTTGCCCACCACTTTGTCATTCCCGCGAAGGCGGGAATCCAGTCCGCAGCCCAACGGGCTGCTTGCGGTAGATGACCGCGACTGTCCTGAATTGTCCTGAATGACATGCATACATCGCAACTGCATTCCGGCTCAAGGCCGGAATGACGAGCCAGTGGAATGCGTGTTGAATTGGCCATTGCCATTGCCATTGCCATTGCCATTGCCGTTGCCGTTGCCGTTGCCGTTGCCGTTGCCGTTGAAGTTGTTTTTGACTTCCTCCCCCGTTAAAGCCAAGCGCCGAGGGCGTGGAGGGAGACCATAGGCTCCCGACCAACCGAGGGAAGCCCGGAGGGCCGCCAGGCTGGGGTCGCCTTTCTTTGCCTACTTTCTTT
>JASLES010000356.1 GCA_030151005.1 Silvimonas sp. | reverse complement strand
TGCACATGACCGTGGCGCGTCAGCGCACGCTTCAGATCGGGTGAACCATCTTCCGCTTCCGCGTGACGCCACAGAATCAAATCCATTGTTTCGCCTTAGTTGCGCTGCTTGGCTGCCAGATCGGCCAGCAAACCTGCCTGGGCACTACGCTTCTTGCCGGTACGTGCGGTCTTGCGGCGATAACGGCCATCAGACTGCATTTCCCAGGCCTGGGCGTTGTCGACCAGGTAGGGGCGCAGACCTTCGCGGATAACGCGACGTTTAACGCGCGGGTCCAGGATCGGGAAGGCGATTTCGATACGACGGAACAGGTTGCGGCCCATCCAGTCGGCAGAGGACAAATAGAGGTCTTCTACGCCATCGTTGTAGAAGTAGAACACGCGGTGGTGTTCCAGGAAGCGCCCGACAATAGAGCGCACCTTGATGTTTTCAGAGATGCCCTGAATACCCGGACGCAGCGCGCAGACACCCCGTACGATCAGGTGAATGGTGACGCCCGCCTGCGAGGCTTCGTACAGTTTCTCGATGATGGTTGGTTCCAGCAAGGCATTCATCTTGGCGATGATCACGGCCTTGCGGCCGAGGCGCGCGTGGGCAATTTCGCGGTCGATGGCCTTGACCATATTGGGCTGCAGCGTAAACGGCGATTGCCACAACTGATAGTGATCACCGGCCAGACCCAGACCAGTCAGTTGCATGAACACGTCGTTCACGTCGCTGGTGATTTCTTCATGTGCGGTCATCAGGCCAAAGTCGGTATACAACTTGGCGGTGCGCGGATGGTAGTTGCCTGTACCCACGTGGGCGTAGCGGCGCAGTTTGCCTTCTTCACGGCGGACAATCAGCAGCATCTTGGCATGCGTCTTGTAGCCATAGACACCGTACACCACGTGCGCGCCGGCACGTTCCAGCTTGGCGGCCCAGTTGATGTTGGCTTCTTCGTCAAAGCGTGCCATCAGTTCTACTACGGCAGTCACTTCCTTGCCACGACGGGCGGCTTCGACCAGCGCTTCCATCAGCGCAGAATCAGAACCCGTGCGGTAGACCGTCATTTTGATGGCAATCACGGCCGGATCCAGCGCGGCTTGCTGCAGCAGATCGATGACGGGCGTGAAGCTCTGGTACGGGTGATGCAGCAACACATCACCATGGCGAATGGCGGCAAACAGGTCGGTCTGCTTGCGCAGTTCTACCGGTGTGCCAGGCATGAATGGTTCAAATTTCAGATCCGGGCGATCGACCTGATCGGGTACCTGCATCAGGCGTACCAGGTTCACCGGACCATTGACGCGGTATACGTCCACGTCTTCCAGATGGAATTGTTCTTTGAGGAAATCCTGCAGATGCAGTGGGCAGTTGTCCGCCACTTCCAGGCGCACGGCGCTGCCGAACGGGCGCTGCGACAATTCGCCTTCCAGCGCGGCACGCAGATCTTTCACGTCTTCATCGTTATCAACCGACACGTCTGAATCGCGCGTGACGCGGAACTGGTAGCAACCCTTGGCGCGCATGCCGGCAAAGAGCTCATCGACATGGGCGTGCAGAATGGACGAGAGAAACACAAAGCCGTGTTCCACGCCGCTCACTTCTGACGGCAATTTCACAAAACGGGGCAAAATGCGCGGCGCTTGCACAATGGCGATGCCGGAATTGCGACCAAACGCGTCGCGGCCTTCCAGTTCAACAATGAAGTTGAGCGACTTGTTCAACACCCGCGGGAACGGGTGAGACGGGTCCAGCCCGATCGGGGTGAGCACCGGCATCAGTTCGCGGAAGAAATAATCGCGGACCCACTCGCGCTGGGTGTCTGTCCAGAGCGTGCGGCGGAAGAAATGAATGCCCTCTGCGGCCAGCGCCGGCAGCATCACCTCGCCAAACACACGGTATTGGCGCTCAACCAGTTCATGGCTCTCACGCGTGATCCATTCGAAGGCCTGCATGGGCGTGACGCCCTCAGGCAACAGGCGCGTGGCGGAGAGCTTCATGTTCTCCTTGAGCCAGGCCATGCGCACTTCGAAAAATTCATCCAGATTGGATGAAACAATACACAGGAACTTGAGCCGCTCCAGCAGCGGGTTGCCCTGGTCTTCCGCTTGCGCCAGAACGCGGCGGTTGAATTCCAGGAGTCCCAGTTCGCGGTTAAGCATCAACTGGTTTTCTGCAGGCTTGTAGATCATGTTCATGGTGTCGGCGTATGCGTGGCGGTTGATTGATCCGTTACCCCGGCAAGAAGCGTGCCGGGCGTGCAAGCGGGTGGTGCCTGTCGATCAGCGGCCGTCAAAGCGACGGCCGCGCTACTTGCTTAGTGCGAGGGCGGCACAAAACCCTGTACCGCATCTGCACCACCACCAAAGAAGTAGTTTTCCATCTGCTGTTGCAGATACTTGCGCGCGCTTGGGTCTGCCAGATTCAGCCGGTTTTCGTTGATCAGCATGGTCTGATGACGCACCCATGCTTGCCAGGCTTCTTTAGAGACGCTTTCCCACAGGCGTTTTCCCAGGTCGCCCGGTACTGGCGGGAAATCCAGGCCTTCAGCCTCGCGGCCGAGTTTCACGCAGTTGACGGTTCTGCTCATACTTGCTCTCGCTCAATGACTGTATTGAATGACACCGATATTGCCGCAGCGTGACAAACCCGTGCTATCAGGCAAAAACAATAGCCGGTGTGCCACGTTACTGAATTTTCGGGTAAGCCTGCCAGTATACACCGCATGCCTGACAGGTTTGACGCTTTGGCAGCGCGGACGGTCTGACATGTCGATGGAACAATCCATGCTGCATAATCGTCAGAGAACCTGTTCACCCTCTTTTTGATGCAGGTATGTGCTCATGAGCGACTGGCCCTACCCCTTTTTGTTTGCCCACCGCGGTGGCGGCCGTCTGGCCCCGGAAAACACGCTGGCCGGCATGATGAAAGCTGCCGAATACGGCTATGGCGCGGTGGAGTTCGATGTGAAACTCACCGCAGACAATGTGTGCGTGCTCTTGCATGACGATACGCTGGAGCGCACCAGTGACGGTCACGGCCCCATGGCCAGTAAACGCTTTGCAGATTTGCTGGACGTCGATGCCGGTAGCTGGAAAGGGGAAGAGTTCGCTGGCGAGCCCATTCCGGCGTTCAGTGATGTGGGTTTGTACTGCGTGCGTAACCAGTTGCTGGCCAACGTGGAAATCAAACCCTGCCCTGGGCGGGAGCTTGAAACCGGCAAACTGGTGGCGCGGGACGCCGCGCTGCTCTGGCAAGGTGAAGCCGTGCCGCCGCTGTTGTCCTCGTTCTCTTATGAAGCGCTCCAGGCCGCCGTGACCGCCGCCCCGTGGTTGCCGGTGGGCTGGTTGATTGATCACTGGCACGACGACTGGCAAGCGCGCTTGCAGGCGCTCGAAGCGGTGTCTTTGCACTGCAACCACAAGCTACTCACGGCTGCGCGGGTCGATGCGGTTCGGCAGGCGGGGTATCACGTGCTGGCGTATACCGTGAATGACGTGGCGCGGGCGCGGGAACTGAAAGCGTGGGGGGTAAGTGGGGTGTTTACGGATGAGTTGGCGGTGATGCGGGATGAGGGGGTTTTGGGGGAGGGATGAGGGCGGAGGGGGATTTTGGGCTGTGGCGGCAATCCACCTTGGCGTCTTTCAAAATAGATAGGGAGTGCCACTTCGTAGCCCGGATGGAGGGCGTCAGGCCGGGAATCCGGGGTGGCGGACCTGGTTCATATTGTTGTGGGTGTTAGCGCCTTTGGCGCGGTTGTGAAAGGCATTTGATACCGGCGGTGGCCGGAGCACCCTACTTTCTTTGCTTCGCCACCTCGGCGGCCCCAAAGAAAGTAGGCAAAGAAAGGCGACCCCTGCCTGGCGGCCCTCCGGGCTTCCCTCAGTCGGTCGGGAGCCTAAGGTCTCCCTCGACTCCTTCGGCGCTGGGCTTTGATGGGGGGGAAAGTCAAAAGCAACCCCAACCCCAACCCCAACCCCAACCCCGCAAACCATCTGTTCACAAGAATGGTTTGCCTGGCCCACCACTTCGTCATTCCCGACCTCGGCGGCCCCCTTGGCGGGAATCCAGTGGGCCGCCGTAGGTGGCCTTTGCAATGCAGGCCAGTATCAGCCCTGTAGCCCGGATGACGCGCAGCGAGAATCCGGGACGGCCATGGATGCAAGAACACCCGCCCCTCAATACACAAACCGGTAGCGCATCTCACCCAGGTTCAGTTCATCCAGAATCGCTTCTGCCCTCTCTTTGGCATTACGCGGGCGCTGGCCGGATTTGCTGGCGATGATCAACTCGTTCTTCATGGAGTGTTCCCAGCCCACCAGTTCCGTCACCGTCACCTGATAGCCGTGCGCTTCCAGCAACAGGCAGCGCAGTACGTTGGTGATCTGGCTGCCAAACTCACGGGTGTGGATGGGGTGCCGCCAGATTTCAGACAGCGGCGTTTTGCCAAAAGATTGATTTTTCAGCTTGCGCAGGTGTGATGCCACTTCGGCCTGGCAGCACGGCACCAGCACAATGTGATGGGCGTTTTTTTCCAGCGCAAAGCGGATCGCATCGTCCGTTGCGGTGTCACAGGCGTGCAGCGCGGTCACCACGTCAATCTGTTCAGGCAGGGCGCTGGAGGTGATGGATTGCTCGACCGTCTCATGCAAAAAGGACATCCGGCCAAAGCCAAGTCGGCCAGCCAGTTCCCGGGAGCCATCCACCAATTCCTGGCGGGTTTCAATGCCGTAGATCTGACCTGTGTCCCGCGCCTTGAAAAACAGGTCGTACAGGATAAAGCCCAGGTAAGACTTGCCCGCGCCGTGATCCACCAGCGACACATCGGGGTGGCGGGTCAGTACCTCGGTCAACAGCGGCTCAATAAAGTTGTACAGATGGTAAATCTGCTTGAGCTTGCGGCGGCTGTCCTGATTGAGTTTGCCGTCACGGGTCAGGATATGCAGCTGTTTAAGCAATTCGACCGACTGGCCGGGGCGGATTTCAGGGGTGTTGTTCACGGGCGATCTCTTCACAGACAGAAAAACCGGCATCTGGCCGGTTTGTCCGGGGTAACTGGTGCTGGACTAGCCTGAATTATAAAGGATTTATGCGTTATTCCGCAGGAGAGGCCAAAGGCACGCTAACCGTTGGTCGATTCGTAAGCAAAAACATGATTTTTGATTTCAATCATGATTTTGTGCGTGTATAAACTTACAGACTGGAGAGCAGTGTCAGGCTGTCCGGCTCTGGAGTCACACTGAATGAATGCACAATCCACCCTCTTCATGTCGGCCGCCGTGGCAGCCAGCCCGGTGTCACGCCTCAAACTGGCCGATTTGATGGCCTCGCTCAGCTACGCGCTGGATATTACCGAAGGCCAGCCAGAAGGACATTGTGTCCGCTGCTGTTGGATCGGCATCAATATCGCCCGTGAATTGGGCGTGAGCGAACGGGATCAGTGGGACCTCTACTACACCTTGCTGCTCAAGGATCTGGGCTGCAGCAGCAATGCGGCACGCATCTGCCAGTTGTATCTCACGGACGATCTGGGCTTCAAGCAAAGCTTCAAACTGGTCGGCTCCGGCCTGCCGGAAATCCTGGGGTTTGTGTTCAGCCACACCGGCCGCAACGCACGCTGGCGCGAGCGTCTGCAAGCCATCATGAATGTGCTCAAAAATGGCGGCGAGATGTCGCAGGAGTTGATCCAGACACGCTGCGACCGTGGCGCGGAAATCGCCCGGCGCCTGCGTTTCAATGAAACGGTGGCGAACGGCATCCGCTCGCTGGATGAACACTGGGATGGCTCCGGCCGGCCAGAGCACCTGAAGGGAAAAGACATTCCGCTGGCCTCGCGCATTGCCTTGCTGGCGCAGGTGATCGACGTGTTCCATTTTTCTGCCGGGCGTGGCGCGGCCATCAACGAAGTGCGCAATCGCGCTGGCAAGTGGTTTGATCCGGAGTTGTGCCGGGCGTTTGAGTCCGTCGCGGCAGATGCGCTGTTCTGGCAGATGCTTGAATCAGACCAGATCGCCACGGCAGTGCTGGCGCTGGAGCCGGCGCAATATGCCGTGCCGCTGGATGACGATTACCTGGACGATATCGCCGAAGGCTTTGGCGAGGTCGTGGATTCCAAAAGCCCGTTTACTGCCGGTCACAGTCAGCGCGTTGGCTTGTATACCGATGCCATTGCGGCGGCGCTGGATATCCCGGAACCGCGTCGGCGCTGGTTGCGGCGGGCTGCATTGCTGCATGACGTTGGTAAGTTGGGTGTCAGCAATTCTATTCTGGATAAGCCCGGCAAGCTGGATGAAGAAGAGTGGGAAGCGGTGAAGATGCACGCCAGCTATACCGAGGCCATCCTCTCGCGTATTTCTTCTTTCCGCGAACTGGCGCGCATGGCGGCGGCGCACCATGAGCGGCTGGATGGTTCAGGTTACCCGCGCGGGCTCAAGGGTGAGGCCATCACCCTGGAAACGCGCATTGTGACCACGGCCGACATTTTTGATGCGATCAGTGCGGAACGCCCCTATCACCCGGCCATGTCGGTGGATGAAACGCTGGCGATCATGAAAAAGAGTGTCGGCACCGCCATTGACCCACGGTGTTTTGAGGCGCTCTGCCGCGTGGCGGAAGTGACGCTGCCGGGCTGATCAAGCAGTCAGCAAGGTGTCCAGTTGCGCCAGCAAGACGGCATCTGGCGGGTTACTGGCACACAGCACTCGCTTGGCCTTGGGGCTCAGCCGTTTGATGGCATATTCGCTGCGCGACGCCTCGGCCCGATCGGCACAGCAGAGCACGGCCATTAGCCGCAAGGGCGGATTAGCACGGGTGTAGCGCGCCCCTTTGCCGCTGGCATGGGCCACGTAACGCGCCGCGACATCGTTGCTGATGCCGGTGTACAGGCTGCCATTGCGGCATTCAATCAGATAGACAAACCAGGGCGCGCTGGCGCCTTCGGCTACGGGCTGCATAAAAGGGTTTGCGTCCGCGCGTAAACGCGCCAATATTCGGGACTCTGATCATCACATAAAGCTGGAACTGTCGCATGTCCAGGTCTCGTATGAATCTCACCACCGGGCCGGTGGGGCGTACGCTGTTTATGTTTTCGCTCCCGGTGCTGGGCAGCAACGTGCTGCAGTCGCTCAATGCCTCGATCAACTCGATGTGGGTCGGGCATTACCTGGGCGAAGCGGCGCTGACAGCCACCTCCAACGC
>JASLES010000355.1 GCA_030151005.1 Silvimonas sp. | reverse complement strand
GTTTGCATCTGCTGTTGTGCCGCACCCAGCCGGTCCAGATAACTGCGATAGGTCGACCAGCCGATGACACATAGCGTCAGCAAAAGAACCAGCAAAAACAAAGAAATCAGGATGCGCCTGATCTGACCAAATGATTGACCCGCATCCTGCTCTTGCGAAGTTTTGGGCCGTTGCACGACAATCATTCTCAAAAACAAGGATGCTCATTTTTGAGTTAAATCTGTCAGTTGGCAACGCGAAGTCGGGCAGAAGAGACACTTCTGACGACCGTCCAGGCGTTTTCCTGACAGAAGCCGATTAACGGGCGATGACCGCTTGCAGATTGTGTTCGCCTGTCAGCTTCTCTGCGGCGGCCATGGCTGTCGCCCGATCCGGGTAGGGGCCAAGGCGGACGCGGTGGATGCTGCCGCTGGACTGGATATTCAGTTTGGTGTCATCGCCCTGCAGATCACGTGCCCAGTGGTCACGGAAATTCTCTGCGTTAGAGAGCGAGCCAAACGCACCCAGTTGCAGATAAACCCCGGCAGAGGAGACCGTGACCGGCACCGGCTGCGGTTTATCGACAACAGCAGGCAGTGGCTGGACGGTGACCGGGGTGTTGGCGTCAGCCAGCGGCGTGGTGACGGCGGGCGCAGCGGCCAGTTGCGGGGTATCGCTCGGGATGGCTTCTCCGGGCTTGAGACTCTCTACCACCACGTCCGTACTACCGTTCATGGCGTAACCCAGGCGGCAGGCCGCCAGGAAGGACAAATCCATCACGCGGCCTTTTTTGAACGGGCCACGATCATTGACCCGCACCACCACGCTGCGGCCATTCTTCAGATTGGTCACGCGGGCATAGCTGGGAATCGGCAAGATGGGCGAGGCAGCGGTCATGGTGTACATGTCGTAGACCTCGCCGCTGGAGGTTTTCTGACCATGAAATTTACGGCCATACCATGACGCAATGCCTTGCTGCTTGAGCCCACCCGGGGCCTTGAGCGGGGTAAAACTCTGGCCCAGCACCGTATACGGATTGTTGGCAAAGCGGTTCAGCGCTTCGGCCCGCGGCACAGGTTCAGGCACATAGTCGATCCAGGCTGGCAGTGTTTCATGCGGACCGTCATCCAGGTAGAAACCACCCGAACCCGGTGCACCCGCCGTATACGCGCAGTGATAGGGCGAGGCCGTGCCAGACAATTGTGCCGGCGGCGCTTCCGTGGCTGGCGGCAAGGGTTGGGCCGGTGTGCCGCTGGGCGCGCGCGGGGTGGTGCTACATGCGGCCAGCAGGGCCGCGGCGATCATGAGGGAGGCGCGTTTTAGCCAGGTCAGGGTAGAAGGGGTAAAGCGCACGCCAGACTCCAGGTATTCGGTTTATTGCGCGAAGGTTTGCGATCAGGCCTTCATTAACTTGCGATCTTTGCCCACGCTCATCAGGATGCCAAAGGCCGCCATCAGCGAGACCATGGATGTCCCACCGTAAGACACCAGCGGCAAGGGCACACCCACCACCGGCAAAATGCCGGAGACCATGCCCATATTCACAAAGGCATAGGTAAAGAATGTGAGCGTCAGCGCGCCGGCCAGCAAACGGCCAAACAGCGTGGCGGCATTGTTGGCAATACTCAGGCCACGAATAATCAGCAGCAGGTACAGCAGGACCAGAATGATATTGCCGATCAGGCCGAACTCTTCGCCAAAGACCGCAAAGATAAAGTCTGTGGTGCGTTCCGGAATGAAATCCAGGTGGGTTTGCGTACCGTTAAGCCAGCCCTTGCCCAGCAAGCCACCGGAACCAATGGCAATGGTGCCCTGAATAATGTGGTAGCCCGCGCCCAGCGGGTCTTGCATTGGGTCCAGCATGGTCGCTACCCGCTGGCACTGGTACTCCCGCAAGATATGTATGCACAGATTCCAGTGTGTTACCACGTAGGCCAACCCGCCGCCGGCCAGCACCATCAGGCCAATCAGACGCCAGGACAGGCCGGCAAAGAACAGCACGTAAAAGCCGGCAGCAGCGATCAACAGGCTAGTGCCCAGATCGGGCTGCTTCATGATCAGGCCCACCGGGATCACCATCAGCACAGCCGCGACAATAAAGTGCTTCCAGTTGAGCGACGCTTCAAAATGATGGAAATACCAGGCCAGCATGAGCGGCAGGGCCAGTTTCATCAATTCTGAGGGCTGGATCTTGGTGACACCAATATTGAGCCAGCGTTTGGCGCCGTGACTGGTTGAGCCAAACAGCGCCACGGCTACAAGGAGCAAGACGCCAATCACGTACATGGGCAAAGCCAGCCGCATCAGTACTTGCAGCGGCATGCTCGCCAGTACCCACATCACGCACAGCGCCACGCCCAGAAAGGTGAACTTGTCGCTGATCTTGTCCATATCCTGATTGGATGCCGAATACAGCACGATGCAGGACAAGAGAAAGACCAGAAACGTGAACAGCAAGAGCCAGGGGTCAATCGGCCGGATAAAGCGCCGCAGGAATTCCTTAATCACTGTCACTGCTCTCCACGTCCGACGCCGCTTGCGCCGGTTGCTTGCCGGTCAGGTAGTAGTCCAGCACCTGGCGGGCGATCGGTGCTGCGGCTGCGGCACCCCAGCCCCCGTTTTCTACCAGCACAGCCAGTGCAATCTTCGGGTGGTCGGTCGGCGCGTACGCAATGAACCAGGCATGGTCGCGCAGGTGCGCTTTGGTGCCGCTTTCCGAATATTTGCTGCCTTTCAGGCTGAAGACCTGCGCCGTACCGGTTTTGCCCGCAGCGGTATAGGCTGCGCCAGCAAAGGCTTTGGCGCCGGTACCTTCCTTGATCACGCCTTCCATGGCATGTTGTACCACGGCAATATTGGCGGGCTTCCAGGGCAATACGCGCTCTGGCTTGGGCTCGACCACCGTCTTGTTCCC
>JASLES010000395.1 GCA_030151005.1 Silvimonas sp. | reverse complement strand
CAGATGGTTGCGGTCGGTCATGATTGCCTCCGGCGAGAAGGGGATGCGTAATTACAAAGACAGGAAAATGCCGGCAATGGTTGCACTCATCAGGTTGGAGAGTGTGCCGGCCACCACTACGCGCAGGCCATAACGGGCAACTTCGGAGCGCCGTTCTGGCGCTACTGCGGAAAACCCGCCCGTCAGAATGGCGATGGAAGAGAAGTTGGCAAAGCCACACAGCGCAAACGACACAATGGCCAGGGTTTTGGGGTCCAGCACGGTCAGCCCGGCGGCGGTCACGCTGGCCGCGTCTTTCAGGTAAGGCGCCAGTCCGACATAGGCCACGAACTCATTGAGGATCATTTTCTGGCCGAGGAAATTGCCGGCCACCTGGGCGTGTTCCCACGGTACGCCGATCAGCCAGGCTAGGGGCGAAAACGCATAGCCCAGCAGGGCCTCCAGCGTCCATTGCGGGTGGCCAAACCAGCCAAAAAAGCCGCCCACAACGCCGTCCAGCAACGCAATCAGGCCAATGAAGGCAATCAGCATGGCGCCCACATTAAAGGCAATCTGCAAGCCCACTTGCACGCCAGAGGCTGCGGCCTCAATCACGTTGGCCGGACGATGTTCATCAAAACCGACATTGTCGAACTCGACCGTACTGGGGCCGGTGGTGGGACAGATAATCTTGGCAAACAACAGGCCGCCAGGAATGGCCATGAACGACGCCGCCAGCAGATATTCCATTTTCACGCCCAGCCCGGCGTAACCGGCCAGCACAGAGCCCGCTACTGCCGCCATGCCGCTGGACATGACCGCGAACATTTCCGGCCCGTTCATTTGCTTGACGAAGGGTTTGACCACGGCGGGCATTTCGCTCTGGCCCAGAAAAATGGTGGTGGCCGCAGAAAACGATTCGATTTTGGAGACACCGATAATTTTTTGGAAAACGGTGCCCAGGATCAGCACGATCCAGCGCATGACGCCAATGTAATAGAGCACCGAGATCAGCGCGGTGACAAAAATGATGGCTGGCAACACGCGAAAGGCAAATACAAAGCCGCCGTCGCCAAACACTTCAAACATCTTTTTGCTCACCAGCCCGCCAAACATGAACTCGATGCCGTGGCTGCCATAATCGAGCACGGTGTTCACGGCGTTGGCTGCACCGGCCAGAATGTCTTTCCCCACCGGCACAAACAGAATGAATGCCCCGATGGCAATCTGGGTCAGCAGCGCGGCAATCACCACGCGCGGCTTGATCAAACGACGATTGTTGGACACGGCAAACGCGATCAACAACAAGACCAGCATGCCTACAAGGCTGCGGATGATATCCATCTTGAAAGGTACCCCCGAAACGGCGTATCGAGATTGTTCTTTGCACCCGGCTTGTCTGCTTGTGGCGTGGAGCCGGGTTATCCAGGAAACTGCTGACCGCCCAATTTGATCGCGCGGGCGCGCGTCGGCATTGATGCGTATCCTGTTTTTGGCAGAAAAAATCGAAATATGCGAATCGGTTTGCTGCGATAAGGCGGGGGCAAAAACAGACAACCGCGCCAGGGCGCGGTTGTCGGGTAACACGATCGGTTGCGCCTCTGCAGCGCAAGCCCTTGTAATGGCTCAGTAATATTTTTTGAGATCCATGCCCTTATACAGGCTTGCCACATAATCCCCGTAGCCATTGAACATCAGCGTCTTGCGACGGAAGAACTCGCCGATACGACGCTCGGTGGCCTGGCTCCAGCGCGGGTGGTCTACTTCCGGGTTCACGTTGGAGTAAAACCCGTACTCGCTGGGGACGGACCTGTTCCATGCTGTCCCCGGCTGGGTGCTCACCAGGCGGATCTTCACGATGGATTTGGCGCTCTTGAAGCCGTATTTCCACGGCACCAGGACTCGTACCGGCGCCCCATTCTGGTTGGGTAGCGCCTTGCCATACAGGCCAAAGGTCAGGAGCGTCAGCGGATTCATGGCCTCATCCATGCGCAGGCCCTCGGTATAGGGCCAGTCCAGCACGCGCTCCGCGAGGCCTGGCATCTGGCGTGGGTCGGCCAGCGAGGTGAATTCCACATATTTGGCATTGCCGGTGGGCTGAACCTGCTTGATCAGTTCAGAAAGTGGGAAGCCCTCCCACGGAATCACCATCGACCAAGCCTCAACACAGCGCAGGCGGTAGATGCGCTCTTCCATGGGCGCCAGCTTGATCAGGCTATCAATGTCAAAAGTCTGCGGCTTGAGGCACTCACCTTCCACCCGTACCGACCATGGCCGGGTTTTCAGCGTACCGGCGTTCTGGCCCGGGTCGGTTTTGTCGGTGCCAAATTCGTAGTAATTGTTGTAATGGGTAATCTGATCAAAGGTGTTCTGGGCTTCTGTTGTGTTGTATCTGGAGGGTTTACCAGCAAACACATTGGCCGGCGCGGCTGCGGCCAGCGCCATTTCGGGTATCAGGCTGGCCCCCATCAGCGTACCGGCCGCAGCCATGAAGCGGCGACGGTCGCGATAAATGTCTTCCGGCGTGATCTCGCTGGGCGTAATGCCCGCGTCAAACATGAAACGAGACATGAAGGTTCTCCCACAGTGGTGTGAGCTATAAGTCGGGTTGTTGCCGGTTTTCTTACGCGGATGATTTGTTTTTGGATGCACGGCACCGGTATCGCCAGGCTTTTGCGCGTGTGACCATCAGTGCGGAAAAAAGTGCGCAGTGAACACCACGACGGCCGCGACAACCAGCACACAGGCCGCGATCTTCATGGTGCGATCGACCTCTTTGCGGGCTTTGGGGTAAAGCCGGCTCCAGAGCCACCATGCGGCCAGCAGCAGGACCAGAACGCGGAGCACCTGTAGAAATGCTGGAAGCATGATTGTTTTTCTGAATCAGTAAGGGACGCTTATCGCCGCCGAAAGCGTAGGTCATGTCTGACCACACTTAATGTTCTACTTTAAGTACCGTGGTTTATATGCTGATACTTAATGACTTTATTTGACGGGAATTTTTGTGTGAAGTCCATTATAAGTGATTGTATAGAAACGGAAAAATACCTGAGCGCCCCTTGTGGCGCGTTTTTTTTTGCTCTATAGTGGGGCGAAGTGGGAGAAAGTGGGTGAAAGTGTCCTTTTTACCCAGAATTCACCAGGAAAAACCAGGCAATGTTCGGCGGCGTAGCAACTCTCAATCTCGACAGCAAAGGGCGTTTGGCCATTCCAGCCAGACACCGCGAACTGCTGTCTGCGCATTGCGCCGGCAAACTGGTCATTACCGTTGAACCGGCAGGCTGCCTGCTGGTTTATCCCGAACCGGACTGGATTCCGGTGCGTGACAAGCTCAACCAGCTGTCTGGCGCCCAGGTGGCCATTCGCCGCGTGATTGTCGGGCACGCTGAAGAAATCGAAATGGATAGCGCCGGTCGCGTGCTGATCCCCCCGCGCCTGCGCCAGATCGCTGGCCTGGATAAGGAAGTGGCACTGGTGGGCATGGGCAACAAGTTCGAACTGTGGGATGACGTCAAATGGGCCGCACAAACTGCGTCCGTACTGGCGATTGACCCGGCGGAACTGGCCCAGCAAATGCAGGGTATCGTGCTGTGAGCTTTATCCATCGCACGGTCCTGCTCGACGAAGCGGTCCAGGGCCTCAATCTTCAGGCAGACGGTATTTATGTCGACGGCACCTTTGGCCGGGGCGGCCACAGCCGCCGCATTCTGTCACAACTGGGCCCGAACGGTCGTCTGATCGGGTTCGACAAAGATCCGCAGGCCATTGCCGAGGCCAGCACCATCACCGACCCCCGTTTCACCATTGTCCACGACGGCTTTGCACATCTGGCCCAGGCGCTGGACAAGCTGGGCGTGGACAAGGTTGATGGCGTGTTGCTGGATCTCGGTGTTTCTTCCCCCCAACTGGATGATGGCAGTCGCGGTTTCAGTTTCCGCTTCGACGCGCCATTGGATATGCGCATGGACACCACGCGCGGCATGACTGCTGCCGAGTGGTTGAACACTGCTGATGTAAAAGACATTGCCGAGGTGATACGTGACTATGGCGAAGAACGGTTTGCTAAACAGGTTGCAGCAGCGATTGTTGCGGGTCGGGGCGAACAACCCCTCACGAGTACACGCCAACTTGCCGCGCTCGTGGCAAAAGCCGTCCGTACCCGTGAGCCGGGCCAGGACCCGGCGACGCGTACCTTCCAGGCTGTACGGATTTTCATTAATCGGGAGCTTGAAGAGCTCTCGCTGATCCTGCCGCAGGCGCTCGCGCGTCTGAATACCGGCGGACGGTTGTCGATCATTGCCTTTCATTCGCTGGAAGACCGGATCGTCAAACAATTCGTGCAGCATGCGTCAAAATCACACATGCCGGACAGACTGCCACTCAGGGCCTCCGAAATGCCGGTGCCGCCACTGAGAATCATCGGCAAACCGGTCAGAGCCTCTGAACAAGAGGTGGCGGAGAACCCCAGGGCCAGAAGTGCGATCCTGCGGGTGGCAGAAAGAACGGAGGCGGCGCTGTGATCCTCCTCAATCTGTTTTTATTGGCCCTTGCCATTGTGTGTGCTTTGTCCGTTGTTACCAGCCAGCACCGCGCGCGTAAAGCGTACGGAGAACTGCAGAAAGAACAAGAGGTTGCGCGTCAGCTTGATGTGGAGTGGGGCCAGTTGCAGCTGGAAGAAAGCACCTGGGCCATGCACTCGCGGATCGAGTCTGAAGCCACGCAGCGTCTTGGCATGCAGATGCCTGGTGCTGCGCGTACGCAAGTGGTCGGCCCGGATGGCACGGCAGTGGGCCGGGTAGCCACCAAAGCGGATCTGAAAGAATGAACGCGCGTATTTCCTCAGTGCGTCCGCATCAACGTCACGTCCATGTGCTCAAGCTTGAGCGCTGGCGGGTCTGGGCGATTGTCACGCTCTTGATGGCGTTGTTTGGCGTGCTGCTGGCGCGCGGCCTGTATCTGCAGGCGTTCAATGAATCGTTCCTGCAAAGCCAGGGCGACGCCCGTTACACCCGCACTCTCAAGCTGGAAGCCAACCGCGGCATGATCACCGATCGCAATGGTGATCCGCTGGCTATTTCCACCCCGGTGCAATCCATCTGGTGCAGCCCGCGTGGCATGACTTTGCTGCCGCCAGGCCAGAAGCGGGACGACGACTGGGAGCCCACCAACGAGAAAGACCCGGTGCCGGTCTCACGTGAAGAAGTGGCTGCACTGGGCAAGGCGCTGGGTATGACTCCGACCGATATCATCGGTCGTATTACGGCTTCGACCAAAAAAGGCCCTAACGGCGAAGATATTCGCCCGGATTTCGTCTGGCTCAAGCGCGGTATGGCGCCGGCTGATGCCAAGACCGTGCTGGCGCTGAATGTGCCAGGCGTTTACGCGCAAACCGAATACCGCCGTTACTACCCCGCCGGGGAAGTGATGGCGCACATCATTGGTTTTACCAATATCGATGGCAAAGGTCAGGAAGGCTTTGAGCTCACCCGTGACGGCATGCTGGCGGGCAAGCCGGGTAGCCGCACCGTGATCCGCGATCGTCGCGGGTACATTGTGGAAGACATTTCCACCATCGTCCCGCCGCGCGATGGCGAAACGCTGACCCTCTCTATTGATAAGCGCATCCAGTATCTGGCCTACCGCGAACTCAAGGCGGCGGTGGAAGGCAACAAGGCGGTGGGTGGCGGCATCGTGGTGCTGGATGCCCACACCGGCGAGGTACTGGCGCTGGCCAATGCACCCTCGTACAACCCCAACAGCCGCGCCCGCATTGACCCGGCCGCGCGTCGTAATCGGGCGCTGACTGATATCTACGAACCGGGTTCGGTCATGAAGCCGATCACGATCTCGGCCGTGATGGACTCTGGCAAGATCACGCCCTCCAGCCGCGTGGATACCTTTAACGGCACCATGTCGATTGGCCCGGCCACCATCCATGACACGCACCACGGCGGTGTGTTGTCCATTGCCCAGGTGATTCAGCAATCCTCCAACGTCGGTGCAGCGCGCATCTCGTTGATGATGCCGCGTGAATACATGTGGAACGCTTATCACAACGCTGGTTTTGGCGAAGTGCCGCACAGTGGCTTTCCGGGTGAAGCCGGCGGCATTTTGCGCAACTGGAAAAACTGGCGCCCCATCGAACA
The DNA here is from genome assembly GCA_030151005.1 of Silvimonas sp. GTDB lineage: Bacteria > Pseudomonadota > Gammaproteobacteria > Burkholderiales > Chitinibacteraceae > Silvimonas. The sequence continues at coordinate 43 of JASLES010000395.1, read as the reverse complement.
AGCCACCATGGCCTTCGGTAACGGGATTTCGGTCAGCCTGATG
>JASLES010000334.1 GCA_030151005.1 Silvimonas sp. | reverse complement strand
GACAGCGTGGCGGCCTCGATCTCATTGGGGATCAGGTAGTCGGCTTCGGCCAGCCAGTGTGCGGGCAGCGGCGCACTGACCGGGGCCGGATTCAACACCGTCACCTTGCCCAGACGTCTGGCGCTTTGCAGTGCGGCAAATACGGTGTCATGCGGCACTTCCAGCTGGCACACCACCACGTCTGCGGCACGGATCAGTGCTTCATGCGTGCTGATAGCCGCCGGCGTTACCGTGCCATTGGCGCCCGGAATAATCAGAATGGCGTTCTGGCTGGCATCATCCACAATGATCATCGCTACGCCGGTGGCAACATCGGCCACCGTGGCAACACCACTGCCATCAATACCCTCTGCGGCAAGGCCGGCACGCAAGATGTCGCCATAGCTATCCGCACCGGTCGCACCGATCATCGCCACGTGCGCACCCAGCCGCGCCGCTGCCACCGCCTGGTTACCGCCCTTGCCACCGGCAATGGTGGCAAAGGTGGTACCAGACAGGGTCTCGCCCGGCTTGGGCAGGCGGGGGGCACGCCCCACCAGGTCCATATTCAGGCTCCCGACGATCAGCACATGACCTTGGGCTTGTTCTTCTTTACTACTGTTGACTGCGTTCACTGCCTTGTTTCCTGTATGTCTGCCGCGCGTGGGGCTGTTTTAATTGTCTGCGTTGCAAGGTTGATATTGGTTATTCAACCAACGGCGCGGTGGATTCACGCAGCGTTAGTTGGGGTGCGACGATCTGCCGCCGGGGCGTACCGGTGGCCATGCCGGAGATCCGGTCCAGCAGCAATTGCGCAGCTTGCTCGCCCAGTTGGGGGATAGATTGACCCACGGTGGAAAGTGCCGGATAGACATAGCGGGAAAGCTCAATGTCATCAAAGCCAATCACAGAGCAATCTTGTGGCACCCGAATGCCCCGCTCCGCCGCCGCACGCAATACGCCAATGCCCATCATGTCGTTGCCGGCAAAAATGGCGGTCGGCATCAGATTGGCAAACAGCCGCGAACCCGCGTAGTAGCCGCCGGGGCTGGAGAAATCGCTTTCCACCACGGCTTCAGCCGGCACGGGCACCCCGGCCTCGGCCATCGCGCGGCGGAAACCCGCGACGCGCAACGTGCCGACAGCCATGGAAGACGGGCCGCTGATGCAGCCGATCCGCCGATGACCCAGCGCCAGCAAATGCTGGGTCGCCACATATGCGCCGGCCTCGTGGTCGATTTCGACCAGATCTGCCGCGACGCCTTCTACTTCCCGGTCGACGATCACCACTGGCACGTGGTTATCGTGCAGACCTTGCATCAGCGAGTAATTATCCCCGGCAGAGGCAATCACAAGGCCATCAATCCGCTTCTCTCGCAGGGCGCGCAGGTAATTGCGTTGTTTCTCCGGATCATCATCCGAGTTACACAGGAACACGCAATATCCGTTGCGCTCACAGCGGGTTTCAATACCGCGCGCCAGTTCCGCAAAGTACGGGTTGGTACTGTTGGGCACCAACAGCCCGATGGTCGAGGTTGCCCGCACCTTGAGCGAGCGCGCCACGCCAGAGGGCACATAGTTAAGCTGCCGGATGGCGTGTTCCACTTTTTCACGCGCGGACCGGCTGACCGGGCGTGTCCGGTTCACCACGTGCGATACCGTGGTAAACGACACGCCAGCCAGTGCAGCAACGTCTTTGATCGTGGCCATAATCAGTTATCCGGCGCGATCAGGCGCGTTTTCTGGCGCGGTTACTGCGGTATGTATCCAGCACCACCGCCACCACAATCACAGCACCGGTAATGATGCGTTTGGTCGGTTCATTGGCCCCGATCTGCGCCAGCCCTGCCGCCAGCACAGAGATAATCAGCACGCCAAAGAAGGTCGCAATCACCGAACCGCGTCCGCCCATCAAGCTGGTGCCACCAATCACCACAGCGGCAATCACTTGCAATTCCAGGCCCTGGCCGGCGTTAGGGTCAGCGGCTTCCAGGCGGGAAATCTGGAACAGCGCCGCCAGGCCAGACAACAAGCCCATCAGGGCAAACACGGCCAGCTTGTACGGCTTGGGGTTGATACCAGCTAGGCGGACAGCTTCTTCGTTGGTGCCAATGCCGACCAGATAGCGACCGAACACGGTGCGTGTGAGCACCAGTTGGGCCACGATCATGACCGCCAGCGCAATCAGGAACGCCGGCGAAATCCCCAGCGCAATCGGGTTGGAGAGCCAGTCAAACTGCGCGCCAATGTAGGCGGTGCGGGAGTTGGTCAACTGGTAGGCCAGGCCCCGGGCAATTTCCAGCACGCCCAAAGACACAATAAAAGACGGAATGCGCCAGGCCACGGTGACCGTGCCGGTCAGGCCGCCGGCAACGGCGGCAACGGCCATACCCATCAAGGCAGAAGACCATGGCCCCATCTGCCATTTGAGTGCGGCCACGCTAACAACCGATGCCGCCAGCGCCAGTACAGACCCCACCGAGAGGTCGATCCCGGCAATGATCAGAATAAAGGTCATGCCCACCGCCATGACCACCAGATCCGGAATCTGGTTGGCGATCAGGCTGAAAGTGTCATAGGTAAAAAAGTGCGAACTGAGCACTGAAAACAGCGCGATCATCGCCAGCAGCGCGCCGGCAAGACCCAGGTAAGTACTTAATCCACGCAGAACGCCAGCACCGCGGTTGGGCAGTGCGGTCGCGGGCGCTGCGGCGGGCGCGGGGGCGTCCGGGGCAACGGCATTGGTTTGTTGATCTGTCATTTTAATCCACTCCTGTTGCCGCCCTTCGTGTGAGGGCGGTCGCTATCCTGGTTATTGCATGGTTGCCGGGGTATCGGCGGTATCCGGGTGGGTCTCGGCCAGCATGCGGTCACGGGTCTGGTAACCGGCAAAGGCAGCAGCGAGGATGGCATCTTGCGTCCAGCTATCCCGCTCAAATGTGCCTGTCACTTTGCCTGCAGAGAGCACGGCAATACGGTCGCAAATCAGCATCAGTTCGCGCAAATCGCTGGAGACCACCACCAGCGCCTTGCCTTTGCGGGCCAGTTCGCCAAACAAGGCGTAGATATCAAACTTGGCGCCGATGTCGATTCCGCGCGTAGGTTCATCAAACAGCACAACCTCACAATCGCGCTCCAGCCAGCGGCCAATCACCACTTTTTGCTGATTGCCGCCGGACAACTCTTGCACCGTCTGCGCGGCACCGGACGTACGGATGCGCATCGCGCTGATCTGACGCTGGGCCAGCGCGGTTTCTTTCTGGTTGTCGATGATGCCGTAGCTGGAGACCGCATCCATATTGCCCAGCGAGACATTGGCGGCAATGGACTGCGGTAATAACAGCCCTTCCCCTTTGCGATCTTCCGTAATGAGCGCAATGCCGTTTTTGACGGCATCCACTGGCGAATTGATCGATACCGTCCGCAGCGGATGGCCCACCCGAATCGTGCCGGCGTCAGCTTTGTCGGCCCCGTAAATCAGCCGCATCAGTTCAGTACGGCCAGCGCCGATCAAACCGCTGATGCCAAAAATCTCACCACTGCGCACTTCCAGTGAGACATCTCGCACCACGTTGCCACGACGCATACCCTCGACCACCAGCAAGGGTTCGCCAATGTTGCGCACGCCGAAGTCGATTTTCTCGCCCAGTTCACGGCCGACCATCAGGGTCACGAGTTCATCACTGCTGTAGCGATCAATACGGTCTGCACAGACCAGACGGCCATCACGCAATACAGCAATGCGGTCGGCAATTCGTGCCAGCTCTTCCAGCCGGTGAGAGATATAAATCAGTGCCACACCGCGCGCTTTGAGTTGCGCGATCTGGTCAAACAACAGATCAACCTCCCGCGCCGTCAACATGGCGGTAGGTTCATCCAGAATCAGGACGCGGCATTCGCCAATCAGGTTACGGGCGATTTCCACCATTTGCTGGTGACCAATGCCCAGATCACCTACCAGCGTATCCGGATCAATATTATCGAGCCCCACCTGTGCCATGGCGCGGCGGGCGTCATCACGCAACTGCCCGCGGGAAATCCAGCCGGCCTTGCGTGGCAATTTATTCAGGAAGAGGTTTTCCGCCACAGACAACGTGGGCAGCAGGTTTAGTTCCTGCATGACCATGCGCACACCGGCGTTTTCCGCCTCGGTGCGGCTTTGCGGTGCATAAGCCTGGCCCAGATAGTTCATCTGGCCATGTGTGGGGATGGTGAGGCCACCAATAATCTTGGAAAGCGTACTTTTGCCAGCGCCGTTCTCACCCGTCAGCGCCAGTACTTCGCCTGCAAACAACTGCAGGCTGACATCGGCCAGCACCGTGGTGGCGTAATCTTTGCCAACCCCGGTCACTGCCAGAATTTCACGATCAGACGACATGATCTTGTCCTGTTATGAGCCATCACCCTGCTGACCTGCCAGCACCGTGGCACCGGATCGGGTTTGGGCTCCGGGCGCGGCGCATGGGGATGCCGCACCCGAATACGTATTGCTTATCAACGTGCCACCAATCAGCGAAGCGGTTCTGGCAAGGCGTGCGCAACACGCGGGTGAGCGCAGCGCCGCCAGAAGATTTTTGTCAGACGCGCACGCTTACTTGGTGATCAGTTGAACCGGCGTTTCAACGGCACCCGCCAGATCGGCTTGCTTCTTGTGCTCCTTGATCGCCTTCAGGGCAACGTCGATACCGAACACGGCTTGCTTGGCAGCAAACTGGTCGGCAGTGGCCAGCACGCGGCCGTCAGCCAGCATCGGCTTGATGGCGTTGATGTTGTCATAACCCACCACGATCACCTTGCCTTGCTTGCCCGCTGCGCGCACGGCAGACACCGCACCAATGGCCATATTGTCGTTACCAGCCAACAGCGCCTTGATGTTCGGGTATTCGTTCAGCATGGCGGCGGCAACGCTGTTGCCCTTGTCGATTTCCCACTCGGCCGATTGCACAGAGTCAATCTTGGCGCCCACAGTGGTCATCGCATCCTTGAAGCCTGCGGTACGTTGTTGTGCATTGGTGGTGGTCGATACACCTTCCAGAATGCCCACTTCATCACCAGACTTGAGCTTCTTGGCCAGGTAGTCGCCCACTTGCTTGGCGCCAGCGCGGTTATTCGGGCCAACAAACGGCACGTTCAGGTTCTTGGACTTCAGTACGTCGTTATCCAGCTTGTTGTCGATGTTCACGACAATAATGCCGGCATCAACGGCTTTCTTGATCACCGGCACCAGCGCCTTGGAATCGGCCGGGGCAATCACGATGGCGTCAACCTTGGATACGATCATCTGCTCGACGATACGAATCTGGTTAGCGGTGTCGGTCTCGTCTTTGATGCCGTTGGTAATCAGATCAAACTGGGCAGCATTGGCTTTTTGATAGTCTTTGGCGCCATTTTCCATGGTCAGGAAAAATTCGTTGGCCAGTGACTTCATCACCAATGCCACTTTGGGCTTGTGAGCGTCAGCAGCGTAAGCGCTGGAAATCGGCAACACGGCTGCAACGGTAACGGCAACAGCCATCGCGGCCAGGCGACGGAAATTATGTTTCATGCTGGGACTCCTCATCATCGATATGAACTGCACGTGATTTGATGGTTTTTCAATCGTTAGCAAACGTTTGCGCAAACAGACAAAAAAGAAGCGCAGTGTGTTCGGGTACGGACTGGCAGTACCGTATGTAGCAAACGTTTGCGCACTACAATTTACGTCCATTTCCCCCTGCGCCGTCAACTGCATTTCATTTTGCACCGCACTGTAGCGGTGCCTGGCATGTCATTTTCTTCAGTTAAAATTCACCATATTGGTGCAATATTTCTTCATGTTCTGACTGAAATTGTTGGACAACAAACCAGCACAAAACAAAAAAATCCTTGTTTTACAATGAGTTTGTCCTTGTTATTTGCGGCATACCGTAAGGAAACAATCCAGATCAGCGCCATCACCCTCTTTTCAATCTGCTGCCGCGCAAACGTGGCGCAAAGACGAACGGCAGGACATTGTCATCTGTTATTGGTGCATCGCCGCTACATCTGATGATGCGCGCCATACGCTTGGACAAGACCGCCACCTCCGCCGGTAGCGTGGCTAATCTCTGTATCACCAGGCGCCAAGTCTGATTTTTTCAGCTAACCCGCCTTCTGCTTACTGGTAATGAACGCTGGAAAGGTAATTCACAAATCTATTTGCGAAAAACCCGATGGGAATATCTGCCTTTCCGCGTAACAATGAGAGACGCCAGACCATGTATCTGGCCTTTCTACAAGGAAACCGCACATGAAACACCGTCGTTACATGCCCGCCGTTGTGCTGGCTTTGCTGGCTATGGCCGGCTGCGCCAATATGGATACCAACGCGCTGATGCAATCCGGCATGACCGCAGCACAGGCCGCAACATTGACGGATGCCGACGTGCAGCAGTTGTCCGTCGCCTCCTGCCAGGATTACGACAGCAAGAACCAGCTTGCCCCGGCCAATAGCACCTACATGAAGCGTCTTGCCGTGGTGAGCAAAGGTCTGCCCACCAGCGTCAACGGTGCCCCGCTCAACTTCAAGGTGTATCAGACCAAAGACGTCAACGCCTGGGCGATGGCGAACGGTTGCGTGCGGGTGTACAGCGGTCTGATGGATCTGATGACCGATGACGAAGTCCGTGCGGTGCTGGGCCATGAAATCGGCCATGTGGCGTTGGGCCACACCAAGAAAGCGGCGCAAGTGGCATACAGTGTCAGCGCTGCCCGTGGTGCAGTCGGTTCTGTGGGTGGCACAGTGGGTGCGTTGAGCAAATCGCAACTGGCCGATCTGGGCGAGCAACTGGTGAATGCCCAGTTCTCCCAGAAGCAGGAAAGCCAGGCGGATGATTACTCTTATGATCTCCTGAAAAGCAAAGGCTATAACCCGCAAGCGCTGGTTAGCAGCTTCCAGAAACTGGCCAGCCTGGACGGTGGGCAAAGCAGCATCATGAGTTCTCACCCGGCCTCGACTGATCGCGCCAAGCACATCCAGGATCGTATCGCCTCGGGCAAGTGACCTTGTCTGCAGCAACAAAAAAGCCCGCAACCGCGGGCTTTTTTGTTTCCTGTAGCAATGATCAACCAGCAACAATCACTTGATCATGCCCTTGGACTTCAACAGTTCATGCATGGTCTTGCCGATTTCAGCCGGGCTGCGGGTATACGCAATGCCCGCCTTCTCGAAGGCCTTGAACTTCTCTTCAGCCGTGCCCTTGCCGCCAGAAATAATGGCGCCAGCGTGGCCCATGCGCTTGCCCTTGGGGGCAGTCACACCGGCAATGTAGCCCACTACCGGCTTGGTCACGTATTGGCGGGCAAACTCGGCCGCTTCTTCTTCTGCGGAGCCACCAATTTCACCGATCATGATGATGGCGTCGGTATCCGGATCGTCCTGGAACAGCTTGAGGGCGTCGATATGGCTGGTACCCGGGATCGGGTCGCCACCAATACCAATACATGTGGACTGACCCAGACCCAGCGCAGTGGTTTGCGCCACGGCTTCATAGGTCAGCGTGCCGGAACGGCTCACGATGCCGATGCGGCCCGGGTTGTGGATGTGCCACGGCATGATGCCGATCTTGCACTCGCCCGGGGTAATCACGCCAGGGCAGTTCGGGCCGATCAGGCGCACGCCGGCTTCATCCACAGCCTTTTTCACGTACAGCATGTCCAGGGTCGGCACACCTTCAGTGATACACACGATCAGCTTCACGCCGCTGTCCAGGGCTTCCAGAATGGAATCCTTGGCAAAGGCTGCCGGTACGTAGATCACCGAGGCATCTGCCTGGGTCTGGCGTACGGCATCTTTCATGGTGTTGAACACTGGCAGGCCCAGGTGTTCAGAACCACCCTTGCCCGGCGTTACGCCACCCACAACCTTAGTGCCAACCTTCAACGCTTGTTCAGCGTGGAAAGTACCATTCTTGCCGGTGAAACCCTGCACCAGCACTTTCGTATCTTTGTTTACAAGAACGCTCATTTCAGAATCCTTTTACGCGTGCGGTATTAGAGGGCAGCAACGGCGGCGACGATCTTCTCTGCCGCGTCGTTCAGGCCTTGGGCGGAGGTCAGCTTCAGACCGGATTCATCCAGAATCTTCGCGCCCAGTTCTGCGTTGTTGCCTTCCAGACGAACCACAACCGGCACGGTCACGTTCACTTCCTTCACAGCAGCGATAATGGCTTCAGCAATCATGTCGCAGCGGACGATACCGCCGAAGATGTTGATCAGCACGCCCTTCACGGAGGTATCGGCCAGGATCAGCTTGAAGGCTTCGATCACGCGTTCTTTGGTCGCGCCGCCGCCCACGTCCAGGAAGTTGGCCGGCTGGCCACCCTTGAGCTTGATGATGTCCATGGTGGCCATCGCCAGACCGGCGCCGTTCACCATACAACCGATATTGCCTTCCAGTGCCACGTAGTTCAGTTCGAACTCAGAGGCTTTCACTTCACGCTCGTTCTCTTGCGACTTGTCGCGCTGGGCCAGCAGGTCCGGGTGGCGGAACAGTGCATTGGAATCCAGGTTGATCTTGCCGTCCACGCAGGCCAGTTCGCCATTTTCGCGCAGGGCCAGCGGGTTCACTTCAAACAGGGCGAAGTCATTCTCAACAAACGCTTGATATGCACCCAACATCAGCTTCTCGAAGGCCTTGACCTGTGCACCAGCCAGACCCAGGGCAAACGCAGCATCACGTGCCTGGAACGGCTGCATGCCAGTCAGCGGGTTCACTTCAATCTTGATGATCTTTTCCGGGGTTTCTTCCGCAACCTTCTCGATTTCCACGCCACCTTCTGTGGAAACCATGAACACCACGCGTTGCGAGCCACGATCCACCACGGCGCCCAGGTACAGTTCGCGCTGCACCGGGTACATGTCTTCACACACCAGTACGCTATGGACCGGCTGGCCAGCAGCGTCGGTCTGGTAAGTCACCAGGTTGGTACCGATCAGGGTTTTGGCGACTTCAGCGGCTTCTTCGCGGCTCTTCACCACTTTCACGCCACCAGCCTTGCCGCGACCGCCAGCATGGACTTGCGCCTTCACCACGGCAAACTTGCCGCCGAGCTGGTCGTAGGCAGCGGCAGCAGCTTCTGCGCTGTCCGCCAGAATGCCGCGTTGTACCGGCAGACCGTATTTGGCCAGCAGTTCCTTGGCCTGGTATTCATGCAGATTCATGGGTAAATCCTTGTGAGGAGTAAGGGGTGAGGCTTGCGGTCATCCCGCCAGCCTCACACGCAATTACGAATGCAAACCGCGCTTGTCGACGCCTAGCGCTGCTTCATGCACAGCTTCAGACAGCGACGGATGCGCGTGAACAATGCGGGCCAGGTCTTCAGACGATGCGTTGAATTCCATGGCGACCACGGCTTCGGTAATCAATTCCGAGGCAAACGGACCAATGATGTGTACGCCCAGGATGCGGTCGGTTTTGGCATCAGCCAGCATTTTGACAAAACCGGCAGTCTCCCCAAGGCCCAGTGCGCGGCCGTTGGGGCCAAACGGGAACTGCCCCTTGCGGTACTCGACGCCTTCGGCTTTCAGTTGTTGCTCGGTCTTGCCGACCCAGGCCATTTCCGGGCTGGTGTAAATCACCCACGGCACAGTGTTGAAGTCGATATGCGGGTGCTGACCGGCAATGCGCTCAGCCACAGCCACGCCCTCTTCCGACGCTTTGTGCGCCAGCATCGGGCCACGCACTACATCACCCACTGCCCACAGGTTCGGCAGTTTGGTCCGGCACTCATCGTCGACTTCGATGAAACCACGGGCATCCAGCGGCAGGCCAACGGCTTGCTCAGCCAGATTCCAGGTATTAGGCACGCGGCCAATCGACACAATCAGCTTGTCGAAGGTTTCAGCGTGATCCTTGCCTTCGTTATCGGTGTATTCCACCTTGACGGACTTGGCAGTGGCCTTGGTACTGTTGATCTTCACACCGGTGTTGATCTTCAGGCCCAGTTCCTTGATGAAAATCTTCTGGGCTTCGCGGGCAACGGCTTCATCCGCAGCCAGCAAGAAACCCGGCGCGGCTTCAAGAATGGTGACGTCTGCACCCAGACGCTTCCACACCGAGCCCATTTCCAGACCGATCACGCCCGCGCCGATCACACCCAGCTTCTTGGGGACATCCGGAATCGACAGCGCGCCGATATTGTCGAGCACCACCTTGTTGTCGACCGGCAGACCCGGCAACTGACGGGGTACCGAACCCGTAGCAATGATAACGTGGGTGGCTTCAACCACTTCGGTCTTACCGGATTCATCAACCTCAACCTGCCACTTGTCACCGTTACGGCTGACGAGCTTGCCGTGGCCAAACAGGCTGGTGACCTTGTTCTTCTTGAACAGGAAACCAATCCCGCCGGTCAGCTTGGCGACGATGCCTTCCTTGCGTTCCAGCATTTTGGAAACGTCAAACTTCGCACCGGTCACCGTAATACCGTGGGCGGCGAACTTGTGGTTCACGCGTTCCCAGTTTTCCGACGACTCAAGCAGCGCCTTGGACGGGATACAACCCACGTTCAGGCAAGTGCCACCCAGGCTTTGCTTGCCTTCGGCATTCTTGAATTCGTCTACGCAGGCCGTCTTGAAACCGAGTTGCGCAGCGCGGATAGCAGCCACGTAACCACCGGGGCCACCGCCAATGACCAGTACGTCAAATTGTTGTGCCATGTTTTTACCTGTGAAGCGTGCAGGCAGAGGTGTAACCCCGCACGCCAGAACCAGTGATGCATCAAGGACGGCGAGGGTTACACCACACCCCGCCCTCCTCACACCTCAGATCAAATATCCAGGATCAGACGCGACGGGTCTTCGATCGCTTCCTTGATCGCCACAAGGCTCAGCACGGCTTCGCGGCCGTCAATGATGCGGTGATCGTAGGACTGGGCCAGATACATCATCGGACGCACGACCACTTCACCGTTCTCAACCACAGCGCGTTCCTTGGTGGCATGCATGCCCAGAATCGCAGATTGCGGCGGGTTGATAATCGGGGTGGACATCATGGAGCCGAAGGTGCCGCCGTTGGAGATGGTGTACGTGCCGCCAGTGAGTTCTTCCACGGTCAGCTTGCCTTCCTGGGCACGCTTGCCGAAGTCAGCGATGGTTTTTTCGATGTCGGCCAGGCTCAGCTGGTCCGCATTGCGAATGATCGGCACCACCAGACCACGCGGGCTACCCACGGCCACGCCGATATCGTAATAGCCGTGGTAGACGATCTCGTTACCATCAACCGACGCGTTCACGATCGGATACTTCTTCAGCGCATGCACGGCGGCCTTCACAAAGAAGCCCATGAAGCCCAGCTTCACACCGTGTTCTTTCTCAAAGCGATCTTTGTACTTGTTACGCAGATCCATCACCGGTTTCATGTTCACTTCATTGAAGGTGGTGAGGATGGCGTTGGTCTGTTGCGATTCCAGCAGACGCTCGGCAACGCGCTGACGCAGACGGCTCATGGCCACGCGTTGTTCCTGGCGATCGCCCTGCGGCAACACATACGCGGGTACGGCAGGCGCAGCGGCGGGCTTGTTACCCGAGGCGATTGCGGCCTGGACATCTTCCTTGAGTACACGGCCACCACGGCCGGACCCGGCAACCTGGCTGGCATCGACGCCGGCATCAGCGGCCAGTTTCTTGGCAGCGGGCATTACGGCGGTGCCAAAACCAACGGCCGAGGCTTCCACGCCATGCGCTTGCGCAGCGTCAGCAACGCGCTTTTTATCTTCAGTCACTTGTGCAGCCGGTGCTGCGGCCGGTGCCGGCGCGGCGCCTGCGGCCTTGGCTTCGGTATCAATCGTTGCGATCACTTCGTTGCTGCCCACGTTGTCGCCTTCATGCTTGACGATGGACACCAGCACACCGGCTTGCGGTGCCGGGATTTCCAGCACGACCTTGTCGGTTTCCAGATCGATCAGCGTTTCGTCACGGGCAACCGCTTCGCCTTCTTTTTTCTTCCATTGCAACAGGGTGGCTTCAGCAACGGATTCCGGCAATTGCGGGACTTTGATTTCAATGATCATGGGTTACTTCTCCAATTGATTCTTGTTCGTCGGTGTAACAAGACGCGGCAGGCCTTGTGTGCCTGCCGCGTATGGAATGATTAAAGGGTAAGTGCGTCGTCCAGGAAGGCCTTGAGCTGCGCGGTGTGCTTGCTCATGTAACCCACGGCCGGCGAGGCGGACGACGGGCGACCGGCATAACGCAGCGTCTGCTTTTGCGTGGTTACGCTTTCCAGACGATGGCGGATCTGGTGCCATGCGCCCTGGTTGCGCGGCTCTTCCTGTACCCAGACCAGTTCGCGGGCATTGGGGTACTTCTCCATTTCTGCCTGCAATTCTTCAGTCGGGAACGGGTACAGCTGCTCAACGCGGACAATGGCAATGTCCTTGATCTCGCGCTCACGGCGGGCGTTATCCAGGTCGTAATACACCTGACCGGCACACGCCACCACGCGCTTGACCTTCTTGGCATCCAGACCGGCGGTATCGCCAATCACGTTGCGGAATTCGCCGCTGGTGAATTGTTCGATCGGGCTGGCCGCATTCTTGGCCTTCAACAGGCGCTTGCTCATGATCACGATCAGCGGTTTACGCACCGGGCGCACCATCTGACGGCGCAGCATGTGGAACACCTGGCTGGCTTCGGTCGGTTGCACCACCTGGATGTTGTGCTCGGCGCACAACTGCAGGAAACGCTCCACGCGAGCGGACGAATGCTCAGGACCCGCACCGTCGTAGCCGTGCGGCAGCATCATGGTCAGGCCACACAGACGGCCCCACTTGGTTTCGCCAGAGGCAATGAACTGGTCGATCACCACTTGCGCACCGTTGGCAAAGTCACCGAACTGCGCTTCCCAGATCACCAGTTCATCTGGCGCAGAAGAGGCGTAGCCGTATTCAAAGGCCAGTACAGCTTCTTCGTTCAGGATGGAGTCGATCACCGCAAAGTGCGCCTGATTATCAGACAGGTTTTGCAGCGGCACGTACACGCCCTGGTCCCAACGCTCACGATTCTGGTCGTGGAACACCGCATGACGGTGGTTGAAGGTACCGCGACCCGAGTCTTCACCGGAAATACGCACGGCGTAGCCTTCAGTCAGCAGCGTGGCATAGGCCAGATGTTCAGCCATACCGTAATCGATATTCAGATTGCCTGCGGCCATCTCGCGACGATCTGCCACCACCTTCTCAACCGTACGGTGCAACTTGAAGCCATCCGGCACCGTGGTGAATTTCTCGGTCAGGCGCTGCAGATCGGCCTGCGGTACCGAGGTCACCACCGGATGACGCCAGTGCGTACCCATGTAGCGGCTGAAGTCGATGGCGTAAGAACGCTTGTAGTCGGTCAGCGAGGTCTGCTCAACGTGCTCACCCTTATCCAGCGCAGCGCGATAGGCGGTGATCAGCGCATCGGTCTGTTCGGCTTGCACCACGCCTTCGCGGATCAGTTTGTCGGCATACTTCTGGCGCACGCCCGGGTGGGCGGCAATGCGCTTGTACATCATCGGCTGGGTGAGGTACGGATCATCCGCCTCGTTGTGGCCGTGCTTGCGGAAGCAGACGATATCCACCACCACGTCTTTCTTGAACACGCGACGGTATTCCATGGCGGCGTGCACTACAAAACACACGGCTTCCGGATCATCTCCGTTTACGTGGAAGATCGGCGCTTCGACCATCTTGGCGATGTCGGTACAGTACAGCGTAGAGCGGGTGTCACGCGTGTCGGAGGTGGTAAAGCCGATCTGGTTGTTGACCACCAGATGCACCGTACCGCCCGTGCCGTAGCCACGGGTGTGCGACAGATTGAACGTGCCCTGGTTGGTACCCAGACCAATAAAGGCCGAGTCACCGTGGATCAGCACCGGCAGCACCTGGTCACCGGTGCGATCCTGGCGGCGTTGCTGGCGCGCACGGACAGAACCTTCTACCACCGGGTTAACGATTTCCAGGTGGGACGGGTTAAACGCCAGCGACAGGTGAATCGGGCCGCCCGGTGTCGGGATGTCGGCCGAGAAACCATTGTGGTACTTCACGTCACCAGATGGCAGTTCGGTGGTCGGACGACCTTCAAACTCGCTGAACAGGTCGCGCGGCTGTTTGCCCAGAATGTTGACCAGCATATTCAGGCGGCCACGGTGGGCCATGCCGATTACCATTTCCTGGATGCCCTGCTCGCCGGCCATCTGCACCAGATAATCCATGGCCGGGATCATCGAATCGCCGCCTTCCAGCGAGAAACGCTTCTGGCCGACGTATTTCTTGTGCAGGTATTGTTCCAGCGTCTCAGCCGCGGTCACTTGCTTGAGGATGCGCAGCTTCTGCTCTTTGTTGAACGACGGCGTAGAGCGGCGTTCTTCAAAGTATTCCAGCACCCACTTGCGGGCTTCGGAATTGGTCATGTGCATGAACTCAAGGCCGATATTGCCGCAGTAGGTCTGCTTGGCAAAAGCAATGACTTCAGAGAGCGAGGCGCGTTCCATCGATTTGATATTGGTGCCAAATGTCAGCGCCATATCGGCTTCGGTGAAACCGTAGAATTTGGGGTCGAGTTCTTCGACGTAGTCTGTGTCCATGTGCACAGCGGGTCCAGCGTGGCATTGCGGCTGCCCAGCAGGCGATAGGCCTGCATCATGCGCAACACTTCCACCTGCTTGCGCGAGACGGAGTCTTCGGCCACCGAAGCGTGCACAGCCATGGCACGCGGCTGGCGGGCCAGGCGGCGGAACGACTCTTCGATGGGCGCGCGCGGAATATCGCGGGCCGTTGCCCCAGGCAATTGCTGGAGTTTGTCGAAGTAGGTACGCCAGCCCGGATCAACCAGGTTGGGGTCCTCCAGATATTGTTCGTACAAGTCCTCCACAAAGGGGGCATTGCCGCCGAACAAATGGGAATTCAATGCTAGCTGTTCCAGCTCTCGTTTCATGATGGCCAGTGTCCTGTCACTCTAACTGCCCCGGTCTGCCCGGCCGGGGGCCTTGCACACGGTCCGCGCCCGCGGACCGTGGTACTACTGTTTACATCTAGTGAATGCCTTACTTGCGGCTCTCAACCGGCACGTAATCCCGACGCGGCGAACCGGTGTACAGCTGACGCGGACGGCCGATCTTCATGCCCGGATCGGAGATCATTTCGTTCCAGTGGCTGATCCAGCCTACGGTACGGGCCAGGGCGAAGATCACGGTGAACATGGAAACCGGGATATTCAGCGCGGTCAGTACGATGCCGGAGTAGAAGTCGACGTTCGGGTACAGCTTGCGTTCGATGAAGTACGGGTCTTCCAGCGCAATTTTTTCCAGCGCCATGGCCAGCTTGAACTTGGGGTCGTTTTCCAGGCCCAGTTCTTTGAGCACGTCGTCGCAGGTCTTTTTCATGATGGCGGCACGCGGGTCCATGTTTTTGTAAACACGGTGACCAAAGCCCATCAGCTTGTGCGTCTTGTTCTTCACGCCTTCCATAAAGGCCGGCACGTTTTCGACCGAGCCAATTTCATCCAGCATTTTCAGCACGGCTTCATTGGCGCCACCGTGGGACGGACCCCACAGGCAAGCGATACCGGCGGCGATACATGCAAACGGGTTGGCGCCCGAAGAGCCAGCCAGACGCACGGTCGAGGTCGAAGCGTTTTGTTCGTGATCGGCGTGCAGCGTGAAGATGCGATCCAGCGCGCGCACCAGCACCGGGTTGGGCTTGTACTCTTCGCACGGGGTAGCAAACATCATTTGCAGGAAGTTGGCCGCGTAAGAGAGGTCGTTCTTCGGGTAGTTGAACGGCAGACCCTTGCTGTAGCGATAACACATGGCCGCGATCGTCGGGATCTTGGAGATCAGACGGTACATGGTCACTTCGCGGTGACGCGGATTGTTGATGTCCAGGCTGTCCTGGTAGAACGCAGACAAGGCACCGGTGACGCCAACCATCATCGCCATCGGGTGTGCATCACGACGGAAACCCTGGAAGAAACGGGTCATCTGGTCGTGCACCATGGTGTGACGGGTCACCGTCTTGACGAAATCGGCCTTCTGCTCGGCGTTCGGCAGCTCGCCGAAAATCAGCAGATAGCAGGTTTCCAGGTAATCCGAATGCTCTGCCAGTTGCTCAATCGGGTAACCACGGTAGTAAAGCTGGCCCTGATCACCATCAATAAAGGTAATCGCGGATTCGCACGAGGCGGTTGCCAGGAAACCCGGATCATAGGTAAACATCCCGGTCTTGGAGAACGTGCGGATATCTACTACATCGGGACCCAGCGTGCCCGACTGGACCGGCAGGTCAATGGTGCCGCCGGTGTAAGTCAGAGTAACTTTGCTTTCTGCCATGTTTACAAGCTCCTGGTTTGCATCCAGCCCACTTGGGGCCAGACCGTGTATCTAAACTATCGTTGGGCACGAACCCGTTCGATCATCGGCACAAGGCCTTGATCCGGGCACTGCGCCTTGCCGTTCAGGTAATCCAGCAAATCGTTATCCGAGAGCAACAACATCTGCGAATAGGCTAACCATTCAGCGTCACTAAAGCCGGGCAGCACGTCGCGCACAAAGCGCTCCAGCTGGATATCCAGCTCCAGCAACCCCCGGCGTGAACGCCAGACGATGCGTTTCTTTTCTACTTCGTCCACTGCTCTCAGTCCTGCAAAAACATTCATTCAACGCCTTGGCAATGCAGACCACCACTCACCAGCATCGCCTCGGGCGTAGCGAGCAACGTCAGGCTGGATTTCGCCGGACCACAGCAACCGGAACGTACATGCAAGTACGTGAGGATTGCGAGGACCGCCGGGATTCAGCATGGCGTTGCGCAGTAGCCCCTCACACCACGCGCTTAAGCATCAAATCCTTGATCTTGCCAATCGCCTTGGTCGGATTCAGATGCTTCGGGCACACATCCACGCAGTTCATGATGGTGTGGCAACGGAACAGGCGATACGGGTCTTCCAGATTGTCCAGACGCTCGTTGATGGCGGTGTCGCGCGTATCAGCAATAAAGCGGTACGCTGCCAGCAAACCAGCCGGGCCCACAAACTTGTCCGGGTTCCACCAGAAAGACGGGCAAGACGTAGAACAACAGGCGCACAGAATACACTCGTACAGACCGTCCAGTTCTTCCCGGTCTTCCGGCGATTGCAGACGCTCACGCTCCGGTGCCGGGTCGTTGTTGATCACGTACGGTTTGATCGAGTGGTATTGCTTGAAGAACTGGGTCATGTCCACGATCAGATCGCGGATCACCGGCAAACCCGGCAGCGGGCGAATCTGCACCGGCTGCTTGAGTTCGGTCAGGTCAGTAATACAGGCCAGACCGTTCTTGCCATTAATGTTCATGGCATCCGAACCGCACACGCCTTCACGGCAAGAGCGGCGAAAACTCAGGGTGTCGTCCACGGCCTTGAGGCGCACCAGCGCGTCCAGCAGCTTTTTGTCAGACGGTTCCAGTTCGACGTGGTAGTCCTGCATGTAGGGCTTGGCGTCCACGTCCGGGTTGTAACGGTACAGCTGGAAATGCATTTTCATGGTCTGTGTACTCTCGCCAATCAATAAACGCGCTTTTGCGGAGCGATGTATTCAACCGACAGCGGCTTGGTATGCACTGGCTTGTAAGACAGCGTGCGGTTCTGGCCGTCGTACAGGGTGTGCTTCATCCATTCGTCATCGTGGCGATCCGGGTGATCATCCTGGGCGTGGGCGCCGCGCGATTCCTTGCGGGCCTCGGCCGAGATCAAGGTCGCAACCGCCACTTCGATCAGGTTGTCCAGTTCCAGCGCCTCGGTACGGGCCGTGTTCCAGACTTTGGACTTGTCCTTGATCTGGGTACGCTTGGCACGCTCGGCGATCTCTTTGATCTCTACCACACCTTTGGCGAGGTTCTCGTCATTGCGGAACACGCCAGCGCGCAGTTGCACGCACTTTTGCATGGCGGCGCGCACGTCGGCCACTTCTTCGCCACCGGTCTGGTTTTCCAGACGGGCCAGACGGGCCAGCGAGAAGTCGGCAGCGTTTTCCGGCAGCGGCTTCCAGTCTTTGCGTTCGTTGCGGATGAACTCGATCATGCTGTTGCCGGCAGATTTACCGAACACCACCAGATCCAGCAGCGAGTTGGTTCCCAGGCGGTTGGCACCGTGAACCGATGCACATGCGCACTCGCCCGCTGCGTAGAAACCGTTGACGCGCACTTCCGGGTTATCGCCCTGCGGTGCGACCACTTCAGCCTTATAGTTGGCCGGAATACCGCCCATCATGTAGTGGGTGGTTGGCTCAACCGGAATCGGGTCCTTGATCGGATCCACTCCGGCAAACTTGATGGCGATTTCGCG
>JASLES010000326.1 GCA_030151005.1 Silvimonas sp. | reverse complement strand
ATACATCAGCAAATCTGCGTGCTGCACGGTGGCTTCCAGCCGCTCGCCACGGTGGCAAGTGGCCATGCCCATAGAAAAGCTCAGCGTTGCGCCAGGGTAGAACTGGTTATTGAGCTCAATCAGATGTTGCAGGCTATCAATGACCGCCTGACCACCGCGCTCATCCATGCCTGGCAGCAGTACCGCAAACTCATCGCCGCCAATGCGGGCTGCGTAATGCGGCGCCTCCACCGCTTTGGCAAACACTTCGCCAGCACGGCGCAGCAAGGTATCCCCGGCGGCATGCCCTAACTGATCATTCACGCCCTTCAGCCCATTGAGGTCTGCAATGATGACCGTGACCGGGAACGGCCCTTTGCGCTCCAGCCGGTTCAGTTCATCCACATAGAACGAGCGATTGCGCAGTTTGGTCAGCACATCGTGCTTGCCCAGGAACTCCAGATAAGCCTCTGCCTTTTTGCGCGCAGTAATATCGGTGAGCGCCACCAGCACCATATCCCAGTGCTGTTCATGGCCGGTCAGCACTGCAAATTGCAGATGCACATTCACTTCGTTGCCTTCCAGCGAGTAGTTAAGTACTTCGCGCTGCTGGAAGAGTTTGTTGTCCCACAGGTCAATCAACTGCTCCCGGAAATGCTGACGCATATCGTCGCGGAACACGTCACGCAAGCGCCCCAACAGCGTTTTTTTATCTGGTGCAGCAAAGAGTTGCAGCGTGTGCTGGTTGACGTCGATGACCTGGATTTCCTCCATACAACGTTCAACAAACTCTGGATGCACGTCGGTAAACACCCGCAGATCACGAATGCCCTGGGCGCGGACATCATCGAGCAATTGTTTGACCGAACTGAAGTCTTCTACCCACAAAGAGACCGGCGAATATTCAAACAGCCCGCGCGCATACTGAGCCGACAATGTGGCCCGGTGGCGGGCGCGTTCCAGTTCGGTGATGTCTTCCACCGCCACGAGAACACGATCCCACTTGCCTTCATGCCCTGGCAACACCGTGCCACGCAGCAAGACATCCAGCCGGCGACCGGTGAGCGTGTAATTGACAGTCTGGCTGAGAAAGTGGGTCTCTCCGGACCATAACTGCACCAACTCTTCCAGATGCTCTTTGAACATGTCATCCCGAAACACCCGATCCAGCCCGCTGACCAGGTGCTCCAGATTGTCCGCCTCAAACAAGGTCAAGGTTTTCTGGTTAACCTTGACCACCTTGATGCACTCAGAACACTGCGCCACCCGCGCCGGATCTTCATCAAACCACGCACGCAAATCCGTCACGCCCTGCGCGCGCCAGGTGTCAAACAACACACGCATGGCGCTGTAGTCTTCTACCCACAGTGAAACCGGTGCCAGATCAAACATCCAGGCGTCATCGGTATTGGCGGGAGCAGCGGGAGGGAGCTGGGACATGGCACACCTGTTGTTCTATGTTGGTGTCATTCTAATGCGGCTGCGGGAATGTGTGGCTATTGGTGTTGTAGCAGGTGGCAAAGCACGTGGGCAGATGCGTCATAACTGACAACCCCGGGGTGGCTGTGACAAGGGCCGTTGCCGTTGCCGTTGCCGTTGCCGTTGCCGTTGCCGTTGCCGTTGCCGTTGCCGTTGCCGTTGCCGTTGGAGTTGTTGTTGACTTTCCTCCCCCATAAAAGCCCAGCGCCGAAGGAGCGGAGGGAGACCTCAGGCTCCCGACCGACTGAGGGAAGCCCGGAGGGCCGCCCGGCTGGGTCGCCTTTCTTTTGGTTACTTTTCTCTGGCGAAGCAAAGAAAAGTGACGTGCTCCGGCCACCGCCGGGTTGTAAACACTGCGCCGCAAGGCGCTAACACCCGCAATAATATGAACCACGTCCGCCACCCCGGATTCCCGGCCTTACGGCCTCCATCCGGGCTACAAAGTGGCATCGGCCAGCAAAGGCCACCTGTGGCGGCCGTACTGGATTCCGGCTTTCGCCGGAATGACGAGCCAGTGGCAATGCCCGCACCCCGTGCTTGCACATTTCGCCCCCCGGATTCCCGGCCTTACGGCCTCCATCCGGGCTACAAGTGGCACAGGCCACCTGCGGCTGCAGGGGCGACAAAGCTGCGCGCGTCGCCATCAGACATCGGCTACTGCATGCGCCCACCCCTGTTCTGCACAGCCGCAGTGGCCGAATGACTATTCAGCAGAGTGGTCACATACTGATTGATCAGCATGTCCCAGGTTTTATCGGTATGCAGTTGCGCCAGCCCTTTGTTGAAAGCGGCAATCAGGCTGGCAGAGCCCGGTTGCTTGCGCGGGGCGATGAAATACAAGGCGCGCGTATCCAGGGGTTGCGCAGATGCCGCCAGTTTCGGGTACCCCGAAGGCAGTTTGCGCAGTACAAGATCACCCAACAGGCTGTTGGTGACAAAAAAGTCTGCCCGGCCTAATGCCACCATGCTGGCACAGGCACTCATATCTGCCGGTGTTTCCACGCGCGGCGTTCCGCCTCCCATCAACTTGTACACCGATGGCAACGCCACAAACCCCGCCGGCAGGCAAAGCACCTTGTCTTTCAGCACGCCAGGCTTGAGTGAGATTTCCTGACCATCCGCACGGCCGTACAGATAGGTGGTCATCTGCACTACCGGCTCGGAAAACAGATATTGCGCCGCCCGTTCAGGCGTTTGTACGTAGGGGAAAGTCGCGGCGTAGCGGCCATCGAGCGTGTCTTTGTAACCGCGCGCCCATGGCAGCCAGTCTATCGTCGAGCTGTACCCGACCACGGCAAGGCTGCGCTGGACAATCGCGGTAAAGAGGCCGCCTTCCGGCAGGCTGTTGTCGGTATAAGGCAGGTAGCCATTACCCGTGACCAGTTTGAGTGGCTCTGCCGCAGGTAGCCACGCGCAACTCAGAGCAAGCACGGCAGCAAGACCAGAACAGGTGATACGCAAAGCATGCCCTCCACAGTGCGGCAATCTTGTCTGGATGGACGACAGATGATTGCTTCTTCAAATATGTGTAGAGCATAACGCGGTCTGGCGCGCGCTGCGCAGGAACGGACACGACAGGCAAAAAAAATCCGGCGGGGATCCCGCCGGATTTCGTACCTGCGTTAGCGCTGGGTTATTGCCCCAGATCGCTGACAAAGCGATTGGTGAACGACAGATTGCTCTGACCATTGGTACCGGCGATATCCCGGTCAAACGACCAGTAATGCACACCTGCCAGACCATTGGCCTTCACAAAGCTGGACATCACATCGGCATCGGACAAGGTGAACGTTTCGCCAGCGGTGTCGTTGGCGGCGATCATTGGCGTCAGCTCGATCTGGTTGTACGGCAGCTTGTAGTAGCCGTGCAGATCCATGGCGGCCTGAATGGCCGACTGGCCCATCTGGCACTGGCTGCCGCTGACCACGCAAACGCCGCTGGACGCCGGGTTGCCGTAATCCATGACCATCAGGTTGACCGTGTAATTGGTCAAACCGGCAGACTGGATCGCACTCATGACCTGCTTGCCCGTGTCACCCAGCGGGTTGGGCGAGTTAGCGCCCATATCCACGGCAACGGCAGAGCCCGCCTGGCTGGTTGCCAGCGTGGCAATGGTGAAGCTAAAGCGCATGGCCGGCCATGTCTTTTGCGCCACTTTCACGCGGGCGACCAGGTCATTGATCTGCGCCTGGGTCTGGCCTGCTTCAATATCAAAGTCCACGCCGATCATGTTGGCGGAGTAGTAGTTGTTCACAAATTTGGTGAACCCGGCATCCGTTGCGCAAGAGAAGATGCCCGCAGCGCCACCGGTGGAAACGACGTACTTCTTGCCCGCGTTGACGAACATCGGCACGTTGGTGGCAGAGAACGTCGCCGGCAACATGCCAGCCAGGTTCTCACCCACTGGCGAGGGCGACGTAGAACCGCACTCACCCGTGACAAACGCCCAGGTCAGGGTAGACAGATTGGACGGCATGGCCGCGGTGACATCCACCACGGTACCGGCGGCGTTACGGCTTTGCATGCCATCGGTGTTCCAGTTGGTGTTGACCGTAACGTCCTTGTACGGGCTATCGATGAACGTTGGCGCAGAACCGCTTGGTGTCGGTGCTGGCGTTGGTGTCGGTGTCGGCGTCGGCGTCGGTGTCGGTGTCGGTGTCGGTGTCGGTGTCGGTGTCGGTGTCGGTGTCGGCGTTGGCGTTGGCGTTGGCGTTGGCGTTGGCGTTGGCGTCGGTGTCGGTGTCGGTGTCGCGCCGCCAGAGCAATTGCCGGTGGCTGTCCACGGCAGGCCGGAACCCGTCGCGCCGCTATTGGTTGCCGGATTGGCACCTTGCGTCCACCAGTTGGCCTTGTAGTTCACCCCGTTGTAGCTAACCACTGCGCCACCGTTATAAGCGGTGCTGGCGTTCCAGGCTGCGGCACAGTTACCCGATGGTGTCGGCGCTGGCGTTGGCACCGGCGTTGGGGCCGGCGTGGGTGCTGGGGTCGGGGCTGGCGTCGGCGCCGGAGTAGGCACCGGCGTAGGAGCCGGTGTCGGTGTGGCAGAGCCACCGGTATCCGCGCCCAGATCTTTCCACAGGCTCGGCGTTGCGGCCGGGTTCCAGTTAGCGCCCACGTAATCAGTTTGGGTCACCAGCGCCTGATAATCGTGGCCGTTGTAATAAACAATGGTGCCGGCGGAATACGTGCCACCGTCTTGCCATGTCGGGTAAGAAGCAAATGCAAAAGTCGCTGCCAATGCGGCAGGCAAGGCGGCCAGGGCCACCCGGTTAAAACGGTTCATCTCTATCTCCATCCCAGGTTGTGAAAAAACAGTGCGGGTGCTTTTGCACCTCTGATCGACGGTTTGTCCGGTTCAAGCCGGTACGCGCCCGTGAGTAGACCCGGCCCTGGTCGATACCCCGGCCAGGGTGGCGACATTTACAGCCATATGCAGCCTGGCGTCAATGTCATGTCCTACACGTGTTTTTCAGGAGAAAGAGACCACCGCAGGCACGCCCACCCGGCCGGCCAATACCAGCACAGCAGGAAGGCCGCAGCGGATATGAGCCAATGAGATCGCCGGATATAACCACTGGAGTAACGCTCTGGGCGGCAGATAGAACCACCAGACTGGGGCGCACCGCGTATCTCTTACAGGCGGTGGCATTGTTGTGTTCCGGAATGCAGAGAAACGAGCGCTCAGGCGGGCAAAACCGCAAGCAGCAGCGCCAGTGCCGCCAGCGCGCCTTGCGGTGCGCCATCGGTCTGCGCCCGTACAATTGCGCCATCCACGGCCACAGCCGCGGCCAGTGCAATGCGTTCACGCCCGGAAGAAGGCGGCAACAGCGCGGCAATGGCATCCGTCATCTGCGCTTTGTGGCGGCGGGCAATGTCCGCTGCATCTGGCAAACCGCCGCCCTGCTCCGCAACGGCGTTGATAAACGCGCAACCGCGGTAATCCGCGCTGTCAAACCATTCTGCCAACACCGGGACGAGCGCTGCCAAGCTACCGCCATTCCGTTGCAATGCGTCGGTAAACCAGTTCATCCAGCGGGTGTGGCGATCATCCAGAAACGCCCGGATCAGATCGTTCTTGCTGGGGTAATGCCGGTAAAACGTCACCTTGGTTACGCCCGCCTCAGCAATCACACGATCAATCCCCGTGGCACGAATACCATCCTGGTAAAAGAGCGCGTGCGCCACGCGCAAAATACGTTCACGGGCAGGCAATGCGCCAAGGTCAAGGGTCTGATCGGTTTTCATGCATGCATTGTAGACAAATCTGTCTACATCTTCTAGAGTGACCTCACCATGTAGACAGAGTTGTCTACATCCAACAATCACACTGGAGCCTTCATCATGCAAACCCGTCCGCCCCTCCCACCCTTCACCGAAGAGAGCGCTATCGCCAAAGTCCGCGCAGCCGAAGACGGCTGGAACAGCCGCGACCCTGCCCGTGTGGTCCTGGCCTACAGCGAGGATACCTGGTGGCGTAACCGGGCCGAATTCGTCCACGGCCGGGCCCAAGCGCAAGCGTTCCTGGAACGCAAATGGCAGCGGGAACTGGATTACCGGTTGATCAAGGAAATCTGGGCGCACAGCGACCACCGCATCGCCGTACGCTTTGCCTACGAATGGCACGACGACGCCGGGCAGTGGTATCGCAGTTATGGCAATGAGAATTGGGAGTTCAACGAATTTGGGCTGATGACGCGGCGGCATGCCAGTATTAATGACACGCCCATCAAAGAGGCAGAGCGGAAGTTTTTCTGGCCGCTGGGGCGGCGGCCGGATGAGCATGCGGGGTTGTCGGAAATGGGGTTTTGATTTTGGCTACGCCTGGAGTCTGGGGGTGCGGTTCTGTTTGTAGGGTAGATTCGGGGCGGTGGCGACAATCCACCTTTACGGTGTGGGTTAGCACCTTCGGCGCGGGTTTTAAAAGCATTTGATACCGGGGGTGCCCGGAACACCCTACTTTCTTTGCTTCGCCAAAGAAAGTAGGCAAAGAAAGGCGACCCCAGCCTGGCGGCCCTCCGGGCTTCCCTCGGTTGGTCGGGAGCCTGGGGTCTCCCTCCACTCCTTCGGCGCTTGGCTTTAATGGGGGAGGAAAGTCAAAAGCAACCCCAACAGCAACAGCAACCGCAACCGCAACCGCAACCGCAACCGCAACCGCAACAACGAAAACCCAAAACAACGGCAACGGCAACGGCAACGGCAACGGCAATGGCAATGGCAATGGCAATGGCAATGGCCCATTCAACGCGCATTCCACTGACTCGTCATTCCGGCCTTGAGCCGGAATCCAGCTGCGACGTATGCATGCCACTCAAGACAACTCCGGGCGGAGGTAGTCATCCACCACCAGCAGCCCGTTGGGCTGCGGACTGGATTCCCGCCTCCGCGGGAATGACGAAGTGGTGGGAGTGGTAAACCATTCTTGCGGGCAGATGGTTTGCAGGGTTGGGGTTGGGGTTGGGGTTGCTTTTGACCTACCTCCCCTCCGGCAGTGCCGAGCATCGCAGCGGGGCCCGGGGTTTCGGCGAGGGGTGTTTGAGCGTAGCGAGTTCCCGAGCCTGCCGGGCCACGTGAGACGCGCAGGGAACCCCGCAGGGGCGCTGTCGCAGGGGTCGCCTTTCTTTGGTTACTTTCTTTGGGGCCGCCGAGGTGGCGAAGCAAAGAAAGTAACGTGCTCCGGCCACCGCCGGTATGCAAAACATCCGCGCCGTCAGGCGCTAACCTCCCACAGCAATATTGATCAGGCCAGTCCCCCCCAGATTCCCGCCCCCAAAGGCCTCCATCCGGGCGACCAAGCCAGCCACAGGGTTCTCACCACAACACAGATCTCGCCTCAACCTCTGAAACAGTTGCAAACAGATCTTTCACGCCAGCGTAACAATCCCCCCCTATAGTGCGCACCTGAATATCTTCTCAGGTACTCATCTCTCCAGTCTGGAAGTCCACAGTTCAAGC
>JASLES010000311.1 GCA_030151005.1 Silvimonas sp. | reverse complement strand
GGTGGTCGATTTTGTTATTGATTTCGACAATTAAAGTTGATATCTCAAAGTTAAGGTTGATATCTCACTTTAAGCAAAGACAAGGGCTCCAAGTGGAGCCCTTGTCTTTTGTGCTTTGCGTAAACCGTGCGTGGATTCCGGACATGGTATTGCCGCTGCCACCACTTGGCAGTTTTGTGGGTTCGACTGCTTATCGGCCAAAGCGGAAATTCCGGATCCGAGGCGGGAGGTCCGGTTTTAGACCCGAAGCAGGCGTGCCGCGCAGCGGCAACCAACGTTTGTTCGTTGTTTAGTCTACTGTTCCACTGATGTCGGGCCAGACCAACCCTGGAAAACCGGAGTCTGCAAGGCAAGCCCTGTTTCCACGGAACTTGCCCTGGCTCAGACGCGATGATCAGACACCATGCGCACATTCCGGGCCATGGACGTGGTCATTCCATGCAGAGCCCAGGATCAGGCTGCAGAAATTGATGCGTTTGTAATCCGGGTTCTTGAGTGCCAGCACGTCGGCTTTCACGTTCCCGAACGTGGTCTCGGGCTTGTGGCGTGTCCCTTGGGCAAACGCCTCGATGATGCCTTCCTTGAAGCTGGATTCTCGCGGGTGCATGGCAATCACCGCATTTCTCTCTTCTGCCGTGAATGCGGCGTAATCCAGGCCCAGCACATCCATTTCCACCCCTGCAGTGACCAGCGCAACCACCGGCTTTTTGTGTTGGGGAATACCGGGCGTGGTGTGCAGCGCAATGGCATCCCAGACCTGATCAATCTCGGCTTCTCCAATGTGGTAAGCGCGCAGAAAATCGCGCGCGGCATTGGCGCCATCCACCTCGAAGCGTTCATTTGCGCTGCTGTAGGGCGCTTGCAAGCCCATGTCGTGGAACAGTGCGCCGATGTACAACAATTCGCTGTCAAACTGCAATTGCTTGCGGCGACCGGCCAGTGCGCCAAACAGGAAAACCCGGTTGGAATGATGGAACAGCAAATCGGATTCGGTATCCCGCACCAGCTGCATGGCGGCGCGTGCCATCTGGCTATCGGGAATCTGGATGCCGGCGACAGTTTTCATGATGAAACTCCTTGAGTGATGTTGTGTAACCCACTCTAGAGACAGCAGAATCGGACCTCAACGCACGTGATGCTGCGATCTGTGCCATCCATGCGCCGCTTTCTGCCAAACCCTCAAAACAATCCAAAAAGAGCCCTCAATGCCCCTGGTTGCGGTCATTATTTTTCCTGGCGTACAGATGCTGGATGTCGCCGGGCCCATGGATGTGTTTGAGGAAGCCAATACATTCATTGCCCCGGCGACCCGGTATGAGGTGCGTCTGGTGGCGGCAACCAGTACGCCAGTCCCGTCGTCAAATGGATCACGTCTGCTGCCGGATTTCGCTTTTGATGATCTTGCTACGCCTTGCCACACGGTGATTGTCGCAGGCGGGCCGTTGCTGCCGGCCAGTACGCCAGATGCAGCTTTGTCGGCATTCCTGAACCAGGCAGCTCAAACCAGTGAGCGTTACGGCTCGGTATGTACCGGGGCGTTTGCGTTGGCCCATGCTGGTTTGCTGAATGGCCGCCATGTCACCACGCACTGGCAGAACGCCCCGCAACTGGCCCGCGACTATCCGCAAGCGCGGGTAGAGCTGGACCGGATTCACATCCGGGACGGCAAGCTGTTTACCTCGGCCGGGGTAACGGCGGGGATTGATCTGGCCCTGGCTCTCGTGGCGGAAGACCACGGCGCTGAGGTTGCGCTGGCTGTGGCAAAACGCCTGGTGGTCTACGCCCGGCGGCGGGGCGGGCAGTCCCAGTTCAGCCCCTACGCCAGCACGCGCCCGGATCTGGCGACGCCCGTGGGCCGGGCGCAAGCCTGGGTGCTGGAGCAACTGAGCCAGCGGTTTACCGTTGATCAACTGGCCGATGTTGCGGGGATGAGTGCGCGCAATTTCGCCCGGATCTTTGTGCAGGAAACCGGCATTACGCCGCACGAGTTTATCGAGCGGGCTCGCGTGGACCTGGCGCGCAGCTTGCTGGAGACCACAGAAGCCCCGCTCAAGGTGATTGCCTATGACTGCGGGTTCAGCAGTGCAGAGCTGATGCGACG
Organism: Silvimonas sp.; assembly: GCA_030151005.1. GTDB lineage: Bacteria > Pseudomonadota > Gammaproteobacteria > Burkholderiales > Chitinibacteraceae > Silvimonas. Next base: position 2,360 of record JASLES010000311.1, on the reverse strand, counting down.
GGTGTTTGTACGCCGTCTGGGCGTCTCACCGGCAGATTATCGCGCCGCATTTGCGCATCCGGCGCATTAGCCGGCTGTATTGGGCCATGCCCAGGCGGCTACGTCCGCTGGGCGCGGCCAAGCCGCCGCAAGGCTTGTGGGGACAACCCATAAATCCGTATGCAGACGCGGCGCAGGCGCTGGATGTCACCGAAGCCGACCTGTAGAGCAATCTGGTCGAGCGGCGTGGTGGTGCCTTCAATCCGAGGTAGGGCGGCCTCGCAGCGCAGGCGCTCTACGGCCCGCGCAGGGGTTTCGCCGGTCTCTGCGGCAAACTGGCGGGCAAACTGGCGCGGGCTGATGTTGGCGACTTCGGCGAGTTGTTCGACCGACAGCCGCTCATTCAGATGCATGCGGGCGTAGGCCAGCGCATTGCTAATGCGGCCGGGCCGGGGTTCCAGCGCAAGCATGGTGGAGTACTGCGACTGCCCACCGCTGCGGCGGTGATCCACCACCAGATCCCGCGCTATGGATTTCGAAATATCCAACCCGCAATCTTCTTCGATCATCGCCAGCGCCAGGTCAATGCCGGCGGTGATGCCTGCCGATGTCCAGGTGTCATCTTCGCGAACGAAGATCCGGTCCGCGTCGACCTTGATCAGCGGATAGCGCCGTTGAAACTCGGCGGCATACCGCCAGTGCGTCGTCGCACGTAGCCCGTTGAGCAACCCGGCTTGCGCCAGCAGAAATGCCCCTGTGCAGATGCTGGCCTTGCGTCGAGCGCGTTTGGCGATCTTGCGCAGCAGCGCCACGGTTTGGGGTTGTTCATCCAGCACCTCGGCCGTGGCGGCACCCACCACAATCAGCGTATCGAGGTGGTTGGGCGAAGGTGGCCGTTCGGTGCTGATGGCCACGCCAGCCGCGCCACGCACCATGCCCCCTGTTGCGGAGACGATGCGCACGTCGTAGGCCGCCTGGTGGAAATCGACCGCCAGATTGAACGCACACAACGGGCCGCCCAGATCCAGTAGTTCAAAGCCTGGAAACACCACAAACCAGATGGTTCTTGCAACGCCAGCATGGGGCATGTCTGTGCTCTTTGAATGGCAGAATTTGATGTAAATATGTCATTTCTGCCAAAGCCTGTCCAGCTTAGACTTTGCTCATCGACTTAGCCGCCGGCTACGGCCGAACAACCCTGTGGAGATAGACAAAATGAACGCGATTTCTAATGTAATCCTGGTACACGGTGCATGGGCAGATGGTTCTAGCTGGGCAAAGGTGATTCCGCTGTTGGCCGAAAAAGGCCTGAACATCACCGCGGTGCAACTGCCCTTGAGCAGCTTCGAGGCGGATGTTGCAGCGGTACAGCGAGCCATTGCCCTGGTGGAGGGCGAGATTGCGCTGGTGGGTCATAGCTATGCCGGTGCGGTGATCACCGAGGCCGGTAACGACCCCAAAGTGGCGCGCCTGGTGTATGTCGATGCCTTCGCGCCGGATGCCGGCGAATCTGCGGGCATGCTGTTTGCCAAATTTGAATCTGCGCCGCTGAATGCGGAAATCAGACCAGATGCGCAAGGGTTTCTGTCGGTCACCCGTGACGGCATTTTCAAGCTGTTCGCCCAGGATCTGGATGACAGCGAAAAGCGCGTGGTCCATGCCACCCAGGGGCCAATCAACGGCGCAGCACTGGGCGGGGTGATCACCCAGGCCGCATGGCAGAGTCGTCCGGCGTTTTACCTCGTTGGCGATCAGGACCACACCATCCCGCCGGTAGAGCAAGCGCGCATGGCCGCACGGATCAAGGCCACGGTCGGGCATGTGAACGCCAGCCATGTGCCGATGCTGTCCCAACCGAAGATCGTGGCGGACTTCATTTCTCAGGCAGCGGTTTGATCAAGGTGGGGAAGCATGCAGGCAGGTGCCTGCGTTCTTCCCGCCACACGCAAGGAGCACTGTCATGAAAATGGTCGCCAACGGCATTGAATTGCAGGTGGAACAACGCGGGGCGGGCTCGCCAGCGCTGGTCTTTCTGCACTATTGGGGTGGCTCTTCGCGCACCTGGCAGCATGTCATTGATGCTTTAGCCCCACAATTTCGCAACATTGCGATTGATCAGCGCGGCTGGGGGAAGTCGGCTGCACCGGCTAGTGGTTACGCGCTGGCAGACATGGCCGATGACGCACAAGCTATCATCGCGGCGCTGGACCTGGAACGCTATATCCTGGTCGGGCACTCAATGGGCGGCAAGGTTGCGCAATTGATCGCGTCCCGCCGTCCCGCTGGGCTGGCTGGCCTGGCGCTGGTCGCGCCGGCAGCCCCAACACCCTTGCCTCTGCCACTGGCAGTTCGCCAGCAAATGGTCGGCGCCTATGCCACGC
>JASLES010000390.1 GCA_030151005.1 Silvimonas sp. | reverse complement strand
GCGCCAGCGCGGCTCAGATTTCGCAACAGATCGTCGGTAACACCGAGGACCTGCTGGCTGCGGTGCGCGCACTGCCGTTGCCTGCGGGCGAAGGCTTTGTCTGGGCTGCGGGCGAACTATCGGTTATGCGCAGCCTGCGTGAGGTGCTGATCACAGAGAAACATCTACCCAAAGAATTGATGCGTGTGGCTGCGTACTGGAAACCAGGTTCGGCAGACTTTCACGAAAACCTGGAGGCCTGAGCGCGAACCACCGCCTGCCCATCCGGGTCGGCAGGCTAGCGCAGGTTTTCTAGAATGGGACTTCCGCCAACCCAGTACGGGAGTCCCGCCATGGTCAGCCTTGCCATTTATGCCGAACTGAAAGCCAAACCCGGTAAAGCCGCAGACGTTGAAGCCTTCCTGAAAAGCGCGCTGCCGCTGGCCAACGCGGAAACCGGCACTACGGTCTGGTTTGCGCTGAAACTGGCGCCAGACATTTACGGCATCTTTGATGCCTTTGGCGATGAAGAAAGCCGTACGGCACATTTGCAAGGCCCCATTGCCGCCGCACTCATGGCTAACGCCAGCGAATTGCTGGACGGCCCGCCTGCCATTCACAAGGTAGATGTACTGGCCGCCAAACTGAACCGCTGACGGAATCGGGCATCCGAGCCTGTCATCCGGCCTGCAACCTGCGGGCCGGTTTTATTTGCGCATGCCTTTCACCGTGGCGATACCACCACGCGCATGGGTACATCACGACATGGATTAGCCACATTATCCATTTGCCATCTTGTTAATGAGAATGGTTATCGTTTACTATTGAGAAATGGAACGACGACCACGCCCCTTGATGACCACGCCCTCCGCCACCAGCCAGACCCAGGTGGTGGATAGCCGCAGCCTGTTGCAGCCAGGGCAATCGGTGATCATCAAACACAACGGCGTGTTGTACACCCTGCGTGAGACGCGCCAGGGCAAGTTGATCCTGACCAAATAAACGGTCCACCCACAACAATCACAACAACCGCGCATGCCAGCCGGACCCGGCCCGCGTCTGCCTCACAGACGCCGCCGGGCAGCCAGCCGCGCCGGGCTTTGCACCTGCTCAGAACAACCGCAAAGCCCCGGAACCGCTCTGGCTGCACGCATTGCACCCGTTGCCGCCGGGCCGGTTTCCATTCCAAGGAACTGGCATGAATCGCACCCAGCACACGCTTGCGCTGAGCCTGATGGCTTGCGCGCTCCATTCTGCGTTCGCCGCAGATGCACCCGATAGCGCTGCCAAACCGGCGGCCACCACGGCCAGCGCCAGCAGCGCGCTCTCAACCGTGGTTGTCACCGCTACGCGCACCGAAAAAACCCTGGATGAACTACCGCCGTCGGTCAGCACCACCGATCGCAGCACCATGGATGACAACTTCATCCGTGACTTTACCGATCTGGGGGATCGCGCCGAACCGGGCATCACCATCACCCGCCAGCCGCGTTATGGCGGCACCAATATCAATATCCGCGGGCTGGAAGGCAACCGCATCCTGATGCTGGTCGACGGGATTCGTTTGCCTGATACGTTCAGCTTCTCTGGCCGCGATACCTTCATTGGCCAGGATATGGTGGATTTCGGCGCTCTGTCCGCGATCGACATCGTGCGTGGGCCGGGCTCCACGCTGTATGGCTCTTCTGCACTGGGCGGGATTGTCGGCCTGCGTACGCTGGACCCGTCTGACCTGTTGAAGGGTGGCAAAAAGCTGGGCGGCCGGGTGGATGCCGATTACGACAGCGCCGACACCAGTTACGGTGCACGCGCATCCGTCGCCGGCGAAATGGCGGAAGGCACATTCTGGCTGGCGCAAGTGGGGGGGCGTAAAGGCAACGAACTCGATAACAAGGGCGAGAACGGTGGCACCGGCGCCACGCGTACCGAGCCTGATCCGCAAAATACCGAGAGCCGCAATGCACTGGGCAAATTGCAGCATTACTTTGAAGGCGGCCACAAGCTGGGCGTGACCGGTGAATATCGCAACACCACCACCGATACCAATCTGCTGGAAGACCTCTCCAGCACCGTGAAATCCAGCCGCGCCACGGATGAACAAACCCGCAAGCGCCTCTCGCTGGATTACGACTACACCGCGCCAGATGCCAACCAGTGGGTGGACTCCGCCACCGCCCGCGTGTACTGGCAAACACTGGATAGCGATCAGCACCGCTATCAGGTGCGCACCACTGCGGCCGACTACCAGCGTGATGGCCAATACACCGAGAGCATGAAAGGCACCAATGGCCAGTTGGTGAAAAAGTTTGACGGCCCGATCAGCCAGGAATGGGTGGTGGGTGGCGAATGGTGGCAATCACGCACCACCGAATTTGCTGCCGGCAAACCGGCCGCCAGCACCATCAATACGCGTACAGTGCCGATCACCAACATTACGCAGTACGGTTTGTTTGCGCAGGACGAGATCGGCTTTGGCGGCGGGCGTTTTAGCCTGACGCCAGGCATCCGCTACGACAACTATCGCCAGAATCCGGAGATCGATTCGATCCTTGCAGCGCAAATTGCAGCCGGTACTGCGGTGACGCCCAAAGATCAGAGCGATAGCAAGGTCTCTCCAAAACTGATGGCCAGCTGGAAAGCCACCGACACACTGACGCTCTACGGTCAGTACGCCCAGGGTTTCCGCGCGCCCAGCGTGGTCGAGGTCAATGGCGAATTCACCAACGCCGCTTTTGGCTACACCCTGGTCCCCAATCCGGACCTCAAACCGGAAACCAGCTCCGGGTATGAGTTTGGCGCACGCTTTGGCACCGACCAACTGGGCGGCACGGCCACAGTCTATGACAACCGTTATCGCAACTTTATTGAGCAAGTCACGCTGCAACAGGGTGACGCGGGCTGGGTAGCGGGCTATCCGGCAGGGGTGTTCCAGAACATCAACATTGATCACGCCCGGATCTACGGCGCAGAAGCCACCGGCCACTGGCAGTTCTTGCCCAACTGGCACAGCAATGCCTCGCTGGCCTATGCCGTGGGCGTAAACGAAACCGAACACACCTGGCTGGATTCTGTTGCACCGCTCAAGGCCGTCTTCAATGTCGGCTACGCGGTGACCCAGTGGGGTGTCGATGGCACGTTGACCGCCGCCAGCGCCAAGCGCCATGTCTCCAGCGATACCTTGTTTGAAGCGCCAGGCTATGGCGTGGTCGATTTCTCTGGCTGGTACAAGCCAGTTAAAGACCTGCGCCTGTCTGCCGGCGTATTCAACCTGTTTGATCACAAGTACTGGAACAGCCAGGACCGCCAGTCCAGCAACGGCGGGCCGGGCACCTTGCTGCAGGCAGACAACGTCGCCATCGACCGCTACACGCAGCCTGGCCGCAGTTTCCGCGTTGCTGCCAGCTATCTGTTCTAAGGTCATCAGCCCCACCGCATCAGACCCGTTTTAACCACGCAGCAGTTGCCACGCAGCACTGCTTTTTCTCCGGCCTGACCACGCTTGTTCTGGGTGGTCAGGCGGTTTTTTTCCATTTACCGACCAGAGGTCCGACATGAGCCAGGCTCTGTTTTCATCTTTCGCCGCCGATCTGCAACAACGCCACGCCGCCCTGATCGCAGCAGAACCCAAATTGCGCATCCGTGACCGCGCCGCACGGCTTGCCACGACCGAAGCCGCCTTGGTGGCAGCAGACTGTGGCGTGATTTCGCAAGCGCTCTCGGGCACGCCGCAAGAACTCTTTCGCCAGTTGGGTACGCTGGGCGAAGTCATGGCCTTAAGCCGTAACGACTGGTGCGTGCATGAACGCCATGGTCGTTACGAAGACATCCACGCGGATGGCCCGGTGGGCATGGTGCTGGGGCCGGATATTGATCTGCGCATGTTCTTTGGTAGCTGGCGCTTTGCCTTTGCCGTGACCGAAAGCGGCCGCGACAGCATCCAGTTTTTTGATGCCGAAGGCATCGCCGTCCACAAGATTTACCGCACCGAGGCAACGGATCAGGCCGCCTGGCAAACCTTTGTCTCCGCCTTTGCCCTGGCGGACAAAACCGTCCCGCAATTTGAAGCCATCAAGCCCGCTGAAGAAAGCGCCCGCGCCGATGACCCTGCCGCCTTGCGCGCCGCCTGGCTGGCACTGGATGACACCCACGCCTTTTTCCCCATGCTGCGCAAATTCAAGGTATCCCGCCTGGGTGCGCTCTTTGCTGCCGGGCCGGATCTGGCGCAGCGGGTTGGCGTAGACGCCGTCCAGACCTTGTTGCAACGGGCGGCTGAAACCGGGCTCTCGATCATGTGCTTTGTCGGCAACCGCGGCATGGTGCAGATCCACACTGGCCCGGTGCACAAACTGGTCAGTACGGGTCCGTGGTTTAACGTACTGGACCCGCGCTTTAACCTGCATTTGCTGACCACCGCCATCGATAGCACCTGGGTGGTCAACAAACCAACCCGGGATGGTTGGGTGACATCGCTGGAGGTCTATAACGCCGCCGGCGACCTGATTGTGCAGTTCTTTGGCGAGCGCAAACCGGGCAAGCCGGAACTGCCGGCCTGGCGCGAATTACTGGTTACGTTGTGCCAGGAACCGCTGGCGGCCTGACGGGAACCCATCATGAAACGACTCTTTTGCGCGCTGTGGCTGGGCTTTGTTACCACGCTGGCCCATGCTGCCGATGTCCCCAAACGGGTGGTCAGCCTGGGCGGGCCACTGACGGAAATCATCTACGCACTGGGCGCAGCAGACCGGCTGGTGGGTGCAGATAGCTCCAGCCTTTACCCGCCTGCGGCCACCAAACTGCCGCAGGTGGGGTATTACCGGGCGTTTTCGGTCGAAGGTGTGGCTGCACTCAATCCGGATCTCATCCTGGCCACCGATCAAGCCGGCCCGCCGGCCGCGCTCAAGCAACTGCAAAGCCTGGGCAAGCGCATCATTGTACTGCCCGGTGATGCCACGCTGGATGCGCTGGAACAGCGTGTACATGGTGTCGCCGCCGCGCTGGGGCTCAAGGACGATGGCGGCAAGATGGTGGCGCAAATCCGTGCGGACATCGCGCCGCTGCAAGGCAAAGCGGCCGGCCTGAAAACGCTGCTGGTAATGAACCGCACCGGCAAGCTGGAAGGCGCTGGCACAGACACCACCGCTGACGCCATGCTCAATCTGGCCGGTGCCAGAAACGTGCTGTCCACGCAGAAAGGCTACAAGCCGCTGTCTGCAGAAGCCGCGCTGGCGCTGGCGCCGCAAGCCATTGTCACCACCAGCATGTCGATTACCGCATCTGGCGGGCTGGATGCGTTCCTCGCCCTGCCTGGCGTGGCGGGCACGCCGGCGGCCAAAGCGCGCCGTGTGGTGGTGATGGATGACCTGTTGCTGCTGGGCTTTGGCCCGCGGCTGCCGCAGGCGTTGCGCACACTGCAAGCCGGCCTCTTGGCCCCGGCATCATGAACCGTACCGTTGTGCTGTCCGATACCCCGGCGCGCCAGGTCACCCTGCACCGGGCGGCCTGGGTGCTGCTGGGTCTGCTCGCCGCGCTGGTGTTGCTGGTTTTGATCTCCAGCAGCCAGGGCGCGGTGCGCATTCCGCTGCAGCAAATCCCGGACCTGTTGTTGGGAGATTTGTTATCTGACCAGGAAACGCTGTGGCGCAACGTGCTGATTGAAGTGCGCTTGCCCCGCGTCTTGCTGGCGGTCGTGGCCGGTGCGGGGCTGACCATCACCGGGACGGTGATGCAGGCACTGTTTCGCAATCCGCTGGCAGAACCAGGGTTGATCGGGATTTCGTCCGGCGGGGCGCTGGGCGCGGTGGGCGCAATTGTGCTGGGCGCACCCACCCTCTTCTGGCTGGCACCCGCCGCGTTTGTTGGCAGTCTGGCTGCCACCGCCGTGTGCTACGCCCTGGGCCGGCGTCATCCGGGCATGAGCAGTCTGTTGCTGGCCGGTGTGGCCATCAATGTGATCTGTGGCAGCTTGATCGGCCTGTTTACTTATATGGCGACGGATAGCCAGCTGCGCAGTCTGACATTCTGGAATATGGGCAGCCTGGCCGGCGCCACCTGGCAACAACTGGCGCTGCTGGCACCGTGGACGCTGATCTTGTGCTTGTGGCTGCTGCGTGAGTGGCGTGGCCTCAACGCGCTGTTGCTGGGCGAGCGCGAAGCGCGCCACCTGGGGTTTGCCATTGAACCCTTGCGACGCCGGCTGATTGTGCTGGTGGCGCTGATTGTCGGCCCGCTGGTGGCGGCCACGGGTGTGATTGGCTTTGTCGGGCTGGTGGTGCCACATCTGGTGCGCTTGTCTTTGGGCGCAGACCACCGCTGGCTGCTGCCCAATACCCTCGTCGCCGGAGCCATTGCACTCTCGCTGGCAGACTGGCTGGCACGCATGGTGGTCATCCCGGCCGAATTGCCGATCGGCATGGTGACCAGTTTGATTGGCGGCCCCTTCTTTTTATGGATGCTGACCCGGAGGCTGCGTTAATGCTGATTGCCGATCAACTCGCCTGTGGTCGTCACGGCAAGGCCGTGCTGGAAGGCGTCTCTTTACAGCTCAGGCCTGGCGAGGTGCTGGGCGTGCTCGGTGCCAATGGCGCGGGTAAATCCACCTTGCTGGCGACACTGGCCGGAGAACTCCCCCCGGTGGCCGGTGGGCTCACCCTTAACGGTCAGGCGTTATCCGCTCAGTCTGCGCAAGCTCAGGCCCGTTGTCGGGCGGTGTTGCCCCAATCGCCATCCCTGGCGTTTGAACTGGGTGTGCGGGCAGTGGCGGCGACCGGCGCGTACCCTTTCCCGGAGCTCTCCCCGCAGGCGCTAGAGGCCCTGCTGGATCACACCCTGCATCTGGCCGACGCCCAGGCATTGACCCGGCGGCGCTACACCGCGCTGTCTGGCGGCGAGCAACAGCGCGTGCAATTTGCCCGTGTGCTGACCCAGGCGCTGGCCGCGCGCGAACCGGGCGAATACCGCGCACTGCTGCTGGATGAACCGACCGCCAGTCTGGACCCGCGCCATCAACTACTGTTGTTGCAAACCGTGGCGCAACTGGCGCACGAACAACACCTGGCCGTGCTGGTGATCTTGCATGACGTCAATCTGGCGGCCTGGTGGTGCGACCGTTTGCTGCTGCTGGCAGATGGCAAAGTCGCCGCGCTGGGCACACCGCCAGAGGTACTCACGGCAGAACACCTGCAGGCGGTGTACCAGATCAGCGCCACCGTATTGCCGCACCCGCGCTCACCCACGCGGCAACTTGTGTGTTTTGGCTGACAGGGCCGGATATGACAATGCGCTGAACCGCTCCCGTGTGCTATAGCAGGTATGCATCATCAACCACGGATCAGTACACGGGCGGGGGCGCGCATGTTCAATACGGCTTTGAAAGAAGAATTAGCGGCAATGCGGGAGGAGCTACTCAGCGTCGAACAGGTACGGCAGAGCCTGAGTGACGAAATGATTGCGGTGTTTCTGGACCCGCAAGGGCGCGTGGAAAGCGTCAACGCCATGTTCCAGACCGAGATGGGTTATCGGGAATCCGAACTGAAAGGCCGTCAGTTGGTGGAACTGGTGCCCGATGAACTACGCGGCACCGAATTCTATACGCGCCTCGCGGACGCCCTGGGGCGCAAAGAACACTTTAGCGGCGCGGTGCGTTTACGCCGGGCCAATGGCAACGAGGCCTGGCTGCGCGTGATCCTGCAACCCATCTGTAACAGCAAAGGTCAGTTGCTGCGGTATTCCATTTACGCCAACGATCTGACCCGCACCATTGAAGCCTCTTGCGAGCACGAAAACCTGATCAAGGCACTGCAACGCTCCACTGCCGTGATCGAATTCTCGCTGGATGGCACGGTGCTCACCGCCAACGACCATTTTCTGCGACCCATGGGCTACACGCTGCCGCAAATCCAGGGCAAACATCACCGCATTTTTTGTGAGCCGGAAGAATATAACTCGCAGGCGTACAAGAATTTCTGGGAACAACTGCGCCGGGGTGACTATGTCACCGGCCGCTTCAAGCGGGTAGACGCACATGGCAATATCGTGTGGCTGGAAGCGTCTTATAACCCGATCAGCGATGCCCAGGGCAAGCTCTACAAAGTGGTGAAATTTGCCACCGTGATCACGGAACAAGTGAACCGGGAAAACGCAGTGGCCGAGGCTGCCACCATTGCCTTTGAAACCTCGCGCCAAACCGATGAAGTCTCCAAACGCGGCGCAGGTGTGGTGAAAGAAACGGTCGATGTCATGCGGGATCTGGCCGAACAGATGCGGGACGCCGCCGATCGCATCGACGCCCTGAGCAAACAATCGCAAGTGATTGGCTCTATCGTCAACAGCATTACCGATATCGCCGCACAGACCAATCTGCTGGCCTTGAACGCCGCCATTGAAGCCGCACGCGCTGGCGAACAGGGGCGTGGCTTTGCCGTGGTGGCCGATGAGGTGCGCAAGCTGGCCTCACGCACGACCGAAGCCACGCAAGAGATTGTCGGCGTGGTGCAAAAGAACCAGGCGCTGGCCGAACATGCGGTTCAGGTCATCGACACCGGCAAGCAACAAGCACAGCGCGGGCTACAACTGGCCGGTGAAGCCGGTGACGTGATTATTGATATCCAGGATGGTGCACAGCGGGTGGTCAGCGCGGTGGGGCAGTTCTCTAGCCAGTTGCATACCGGCAACTAATCCGTCGCGGCCAACGGCGCCGTTGTGTTCCCGCTACCCCTTGGGATGACCGTGATGCACCGGCAACGGATTTTGCTTGTGCGGAATATGGTTATGGCGGGCAACGGCAATGGCGTTCTGGCGCAACCGCTGTTGCGCCAGCGCCAGCGGGTCAGAGGGCGGGTGGTCATGCGGGTTCATGGTGTTTTACTCCAGCAATACAGGTCATGCGAATCCTCACTGTATTCCTGCCCTGCGCCAACGCCTGTCAGCGGGAGACCCTGATTACCCGCAGATCCCGCCCACACCTGGCACTCAGGCCGTAACCCTCGCCCGGGCGGACAAGGGTTGCCGCCAGAGTTGCGCCAGTAATACGCCCGCCAGCGCCACACCGCCGCCGATAAGGTGGTAGCCATGCAATTGCTCGCCAAACCAGCCCACGGCAATTGCTGCCGTCGCCACCGGCAACAGGTTCATGAACATGGCGCAGCGATTGGGGCCCAGCAACTTGACGCCCTGCATCCAGAAAAACGGCAGCACCACACTGGCCAGCGTACCGGCATAGGCAATCAGCGGCAGGCTGGCGCGATTGGGCCATGCGTCCGCCGCCGGCAAACGCAAAACCAGCACCAACATAAACAGCATGGCGCAAATGGCCTGGATATAAGTGGATTGCCAGGATGGCAGGCCCGTCTGCCAGCGGCGCAACAGCACGCCATACAGCGCATAAGAGGCCGCTGCCAGCAGCATCAGCACATCACCCGTATGCACGCCGCCTGAAATCAGCAAAAACGGAGACCCGGCCGAGATCAGATAAACCAGTCCGCCAAACGACATGACGCCGCCCACCAGCATGCCCAGGGTTGGCGCCTCGCCCAGCAACAAGACCGAAAGCAGCATGGTCAGCAGCGGTGCCAACGAGGTCATGATGGCCATGTTGGTTGCCGTTGTGGTGTGTGCGGCCTGGTAAGACAGACACTGGAACAGCGCCATTGCCAGAAACCCAAGGAACGCCAGCCGTGGCGCGTGCGCCTGAATCAGACGCCGGTTCCGCCAGGCGCCCGGCAACACAAACAGACTCATCAGCCCCACCGCCAGCACCAGGCGCCAGAATGTAATGGCAAAAGGGTCAATGGTGTGGGCAGACAAATGCGACACCACCACATTGCCAGCCCACAGCAAGATGGCAAACAGTGGAAACAGCATCGGGAAACCAGACATATCAATCACGCCTCAAGTAACTTGGAGTGCTGATCTTGCCGCCAGCATATAAGGCCGTCTGGCGCTAAACTGGCAAAATCTATCGCAAAAATGCCAGTCATGATCGCCACGCCCTCCCCCGACGTTCATTTGCGTTTTGAAGACACGCCGATGCCAGTAGCAGTGCTGGCAGCGGATTACCCCAATGGCGCATTCATCGCCGCGCATCGTCACCGACGCGCACAACTGTTGTATGCCACTGAAGGGGTCATGCTGATTGAGGCCGCCAGCGGCCGCTGGGTGGTCCCGCCGACTCGGGGCGTCTGGCTGGATGCCGGGCTGGAGCACACCGTCCGCATGAGCGGAAATGTGCGGATGCGCACTGTGTTTGTAGAGCCCGGCACGGTAGCCCACCTGCCGCAGGGCAGCTGCGTGGTGGAGGTCCCCCCCTTGCTACGGGCACTGATTCTGGCCGCGGTGGAGATCCCGTTTGATTACGCGCCCGGCAGCAGGGACGACATGGTCATGCAACTCTTGTTGGCTGAACTAGCGGTGATTGAGCGCCTGCCCTTGTATCTGCCCTGGCCCACCAGCGAGCGTCTGCGCCGGTTGTGTGACGCCATCATGGCCGCACCGCAAGAAGAACACATTGTCACCGCGTGGGCTGAAACACTGGGCATGGCGCCCCGCACCTTGCACCGGGCGTTTCAGCGTGAAACCGGCATGACACCCGGCCGCTGGCGGCAACATGCCCGTCTGTTACTGGCGCTGGAACGGCTGGCGCATGGGGAGAAAATTGTGACGGTGGCGCTGGATCATGGCTATACCAGCCAGAGTGCATTTGCGGCGATGTTCAGGCGGCACTTTGGCGTGGCGCCATCGGAATTTTATGGGTGAGGAACGTGGC
>JASLES010000216.1 GCA_030151005.1 Silvimonas sp. | reverse complement strand
CGCAGGCCGCCTTCGCCAAACGAGAACCAGCTGCGCTCCATTTCGTCGCGGATGCGGGCGATCTCGGCCTTGAGCGAATCCATGCCCAAGAGCGTGAGCAACTGGTTGGTTTGCTGGCTGAAAATGCTGCGCAATGCCTGGAAACGCACCAGACCTTGCTCGAAATGACGCTTGTCGGTCTGCACCTTGTCCATCATCTGCATGACCACGTCCTGGTTTTTGCCACGCAGGCGGGCCAGTTCGTCCAGTTGCTCCAGCAAGCTGGTGCGACGCGTACCCAGCAAATTGCGGGTCGCCATCACAATGTCTTCCACTTCAGTAATCGTGCTGTCCCGCACGATGTCCTGCTTGGCCGGCAACAACTCACCCGACAGCGCGGCTTCCAGATCCATCAGATGCGCACGTTGCAGCAGGGCGTCATCGTGCTGCACCTTGGCCACCAGCGCTTTTTGCGCAGAGACCGGGAACACCTGATTGGTACTCACGCCCAGCAGAGTGGCTGTGGTCGATACCTGGCGGTCGATCTCGGCATCAATCTGGGCTGGCGTCTTGAGTTCGTCCCACAGGCCGTCAATCTTGTTGAGTACGACCAGACGGCCGCGCGAGCCCGCTTGCGCCTTGCCAATGTGGTTGCGCCAGACATCAATGTCGCTCTTGGTCACGCCGGTATCGGCAGACAAGATAAACAAAATGGCGTGCGCGTTGGGCAACAGGTTCAGCGTCAGTTCCGGTTCGGTACCAATCGCATTCAGACCCGGGGTATCCAGAATGACCAGGCCCTGTTCCAGCAGCGGGTGCGGGAAATTGATCACCGCGTGGCGCCAGGCCGGGATTTCTACCGTGCCATCCGCGCCCACCGTGATGACCTGATCCGGATCATCTTCATCAAACAGGCCAAAGCTCTTGGCGACGTCCATCGACACGCGCTTGGTGTGGCCCACCTGACCCAAAGCGGCCAGCATGGCATCAGCGTTGTCGATCTCCAGTTCGGTGGTGGCCCATTCTTCGGTGTACCGGCGGTATTCGCTGGTGGTCACGTTTTGCGCGCGGGTTTCGATCGGCAGCAGCTGGATCGACGGCGGGCGGGTGGGGTCGTACAGGATTTCAGTCGGGCACATGGTGGTGCGGCCAGCCGAAGACGGCAGCACGCGCTTGCCATAGTGCGCAAAGAAAATGGCATTGATCAGTTCTGATTTGCCGCGGGAAAACTCCGCCACAAACGCGATATTGAGTTTGTCGTCCTTGAGTTTTTCCAGCAACGTCTGGATGCGCAATTGCGTTTGGGCGTCTTCCAGGTCTTGCTCGGACAACCAGCGCGACAGCTGCGCCACACGTTGCGACAACTGGCCACGCCAGCTGCTGTACGCCTGGAAGTCACCAGCCAGGCGATCGTTGCTGTCTACATCGTTGGCGGCTATCTCGTCACGATGGAGGTAGTCGGTGCTCATCTCGGTCCTCGTGCCCTTGGCGGGCTCTCTTTAGGGCAGGCAGCGCTGCGGGCGCCTGCATATCAGTCAGATCGCGTGATTAACGCACAATCGCACAATCCGCTGACTAATGATAATGGAATCAACTATTTCTGGCAGTTTGAACAGAAGAATGTTGCGCGCTGACCCTGGCGGATTTCCACAATCGGTCTGGCGCACACCCGGCATGGCTCGCCTGCCCGGTCATAGGTATACGTCTGCAACTGGAAATACCCGGTATTACCACTGCTATCCACGTAATCGCGCAGCGTGGTGCCGCCCGCGCGGATGGCATCTGACAAAGTGCCCTTGATGGCGTCAACCAGGGCGGCAATTTCACGTTTCTTCAGTGTGGCCGCTGGCCGTTCCGGCAGAATGCGCGCGCGGAACAGGGCCTCGGACGCATAAATGTTGCCTACGCCAACGACGACATGTTGATCCATGATGACGAGCTTGATCGCGGCCTGCCGACGGGCGATCTCGTCTTGCAGATAGCTGGCGTCAAACGCATCGGATAGCGGCTCTGGTCCCAGTCTGGCCAGCAAGGGGTGCGTGGCTGTTGCAGCTTCGTGCCAGAGCATGCAGCCAAAGCGGCGCGGATCGCGATAACGCAAAATGCGGCCGTCTTCGAGCATGAGGTCAATATGATCGTGTTTTTCAACCGGGCGTGCCGCCGTCACCAGCCGCAAGGTGCCACTCATGCCCAGATGGACAATCAGCGTACCGCGTGCAAAGCCGATCAACAGATATTTGGCGCGCCGGTCCACGGACACAATGCGCTGCCCTTCTAACAGGCTATGCAACGTATCGGGCACCGGCCAGCGCAAGCGCGGGTCACGGACGGTCACCTGGACCACGGTATTGCCGGTCAGGGCATCGCTGATGCCACGACGCGTAGTTTCGACTTCAGGTAATTCAGGCATGATCCAACCTGGCGGTGAAAGACAGACGGAACATAGATTGTCCTTCGCACGTCATAACACAACGGGGTTAAAAAGTTGCGCAAGGGCTGTCACCTCACGTCTTGGACTTCGCGACGGAATTTACCTTAATATGAAGCAGCACGGGCCGGATCATGTTACGGCCCGCACCATGCCGCAGGCGCTGTCATTGCGCGCGACACATACTCCACCACCCGCCGGACGTTGCCATGCCTTTTCCGTTTTCCCGGAAACCCCTCCTGACTCTTGTATGCCTGAGCCTCTCGGTGCTTGCCGGTTGTGCGACGGTAGGCCAGCCGGCTGCGGGTGGCAAAGCGCCGACCGCCAGCGCACCGGCGGCGGATGACGCCAGCGCCGCGCAAGACGCAGCCAATGCGGACGGCCCGCTGCCGAACGAAGAGCTCACCGACGAACTGGTGCTGCGCTTTCTGGTGGGGGATATCGCCCTGCAACGCGGACAGCCGACGCTGAGCGCGCAGACCTGGAACGATCTGGCCCGCCGCACGCATGACCCGCGCGTAGCCAAGCGCGCCACGGAAGTCGCCATTGGCGCCGGTCAGCTCAACCTGGCCATGGACTCCGCCAACCAGTGGATCAACGCCTCACCCAATGCCGTTGCCCCGCAACAGGTGATGCTAAGCCTGTTGCTGCGCGCCAATCGCCTGGATGAAGCCAAGCCGCATCTGGAAGCCCTGCTTAAATCCAAACCGCAGGATGCACCCTCTTTCTTCCTGCGCATGCATACGCTGTGGGACAAAAACACCGACCGCAATGCGGCGGCCAAGCTCACAGAAGACGTCACCGCGCCGTATCTGAACTTGCCGGAAGCACACTTCGCCCGCGCAGTGGCGTACGCCAATACCAACCGGGTACCCGACGCCGTCAAGGAAGTGGACGCCGCAGACGCGCTGCGCCCGGGCTGGGAGCCGGCAGTGCTGTATCGCGTGCAACTGATGTCTGATCGTCCGTCGCAAGAGCGCGTGGACTTTTTGCGTTCTGCCTTGCGCAAGAACCCGGATTCGCTGGCCATCCGCAACGCGCTGGCGCGTGAACTGGTGATCAACAAACAGGTCAAGGATGCGCTGGACGAATACAACGGTATTCTGAAAATCCAGCCAGACAATCTGGAAGCGCTGGTCGGCTCCGGCCTCGTGTCGCTGGAACTGCGTGACTTTGAAACTGCCCAGCTGCGCCTGAATGCCGCTGTGCAGAAGAGCCCGCGCACCACCAACAATCTGCGCATCTACCTTGGCCAGATTGCTGAAATCCGCGGGCAAAACCAGGATGCCATTGCCTGGTATCAAAGCGTGGAAGGCGACATGCATGACGCCGCCACCGAGCGCCTGATCCGCCTGTATGCCCATACTGGCCAGCCGGAAAAAGCCATCGACCTGATCCACGAAAACGTGGCCCTGACCACCGAACAGCAAACCCGCCAGACGCTGCTGGAATCGCAGGTATGGCGTGAGGTGAAGAACTACGACAAAGCCTGGCAAGTGCTGACAGACGCCATTAACAAAGACCCGAAGAACGCTGACCTGCTGTACGAGCGCTCTTTGATTGCGGATCTGCAGCACAACGTACCGGCCGCCGAAGCGGATCTGCACAAGTATCTGGAACTGCAGCCGGATAACGCCCAGGGCCTGAACGCGCTGGGCTACACGCTGGCCAACCGTACAGACCGCTTCGATGAAGCCAATGGTTATCTGGAAAAAGCCAACTCACTGGACCCGGACAACCCGGTCATCCTGGATAGCCTGGGCTGGCTGCGCTTCAAGCAAAACCGCCTGACCGAAGCACGTGACTTGCTGACCCGCGCTTACAAAGCCATGCCCGATCCGGAAGTGGGTGCCCATCTGGCCGCCACGTTGTACAAGCTGGGCGAGAAAAGCGACGCCCGTAAAGTGATGGCAGAAGCGCAAAAGCTGGACCCGGATAACGAATCGGTCATCGCCATTGGCCAGGAAATCGGCAAGCCGTGATGCGCAGGTTCAACGGTTTATGGTGTGTGCTGGCCGTACTCTGGCTGGCAGGTTGTGCCACGCCGCCGGCCGCCCCGACGCGGGCCGGTGAGCTGGTAGCCACCGGCCGCGTTGCTTTGCGCGTGCCCAACGACTCGCAAATCGCCAACTTCACCTGGCGTGATGACGGTGAACACGCGGCGCTGGATCTTGGCACGCCATTGGGGCAAACCGTCGCCCGGCTGACCTTTGATGCCAACAGTGCGCATTTGCAAGATTCCAGCGGCAAAGAAACCAGCGCGGGCAGCCCTGAAGCACTGCTGCAAGAACGCACCGGCTGGCAACTCCCGGTACAAGGCATGCGCTGGTGGCTGCGTGGCAAGGCTGACCCGGCCACGCCAGCGCAGGTCACCCCGACAAGCGAGGGTGTTCATATTTCGCAAAACGGCTGGGAAATCGACGCCACTGACCTGCGTGATGCCGGTCGGGAAGGCAAACTGCCGTGGCGCATTCACGCCAGCCAGAGCGGGCTGGATCTGAAAATTGTGGTTTCTGACTGGCAATGGCTACCGTAATTCATCCCCAATCTGCCGTGCTGGCACACTTCCCGGCCTCTTCTGACGGTTGGCGCAGTTTTCCGGCACCGGCCAAACTCAATTTGTTTTTGCACATCATTGGTCGGCGCGCCGATGGCTATCACCTGCTGCAATCGGTCTTTCAACTGGTTGATCTGAACGACATCATCGACCTGCGTGTGCGTGCAGATGGCGACATCGTTCATCACAACCCGCTGCCGGGCGTCGATCCGGAAGACGACCTGACCGTGCGCGCTGC
>JASLES010000210.1 GCA_030151005.1 Silvimonas sp. | reverse complement strand
TGGCAGTATGGGGCTGGTGATCATGGATACCGAGGCGCGTAACCTGCAAGAAGTAATCAGTCGGGCTGACGTTGCCTGTTTTGCTGCCAAAGAAGCGGGCCGTAACCGTCTATCCTGGTATCGTGGTGGCGAAGTGAATCTGGAGCAGCGCCACAACGAACTGCAATTGCTGGCCACTTTGCGCCAGGCCGCTGAACTCAACTGGTTCCAGTTGTATTTCCAGCCGATTGTCTCCTCGGTGGATGCGGACGAATTGCACTACGAGGTGCTGCTGCGCCTGGTGGGTGAGAATGGCAAAGTGATCTCGCCGGGGGCGTTTATCCCGGCGGCCGAGCGCTATGACCTGATGGCCACGATTGACCGTTGGGTGGTGTCGCACGCCATCAGCTTCCTGGCCGCTCAAGAGCGTCAGGGTCGGCCAATGCCGATGTTGTCGGTCAATTTGTCTGGCAAGTCGCTGAACCGGCAGACCCTGGCGTTTGTGCTGGAACGGCTGGATGAATCCGGGGTGCCGCCGGAGCATCTGTGTTTCGAAATTACGGAAACCAGCGCTATTGCCAATATCAAAGAATCCACGCTGTTTATCGAGGCGCTGCGTACGCGCGGCTGTCGCTTTGCGCTGGATGACTTTGGCAGCGGTTTCTCCTCCTTCACTTACCTGAAAACGCTGCCGGTGCATTACCTCAAGATCGACGGCAGCCTGGTGCGTGACATCGTGGAAGACCACGTGAGCCTGCAAATGGTGATTGCCGTGAACCACATCGCCCATGCCATGGGCCGTCAGACGATTGCGGAGTACGTTGAATCTGCCGCGATTGCCGACAAGCTGCGCGAGATTGGTGTCGATTATTTGCAGGGATACCACATCGGTATTCCATCGCCCAATATGGTGCTGGAGCCCGCCAGATATAGCGCCTGAGCAGACCCAATGGGCATGTAAGTAATCTTCCCGATTGGTGAAACAACCCGCCCGCCGCACAGTGTGCCGGGCGGGTTTGTTTTTATGAGAAGGGCATTGACGCAGGGGCGCGTCGGGCCGCTCTCGGTCAAACTCAGTCGATATAAATAACAGCAACAGATAAAGCTATAAGCGGTTCTTGGGAGGTACAAATGACGATGCGCATGCGCTTGATGCTGCCGGTAATGCTGGCAGCGCTGCTGGGTTTTGGCGTTACGCTGGGGTATGTGTTGTTCGGGCAGGGGCTGGCACTGGACGGGCTGGCTTATACGCTGGTGGTGATCAGCCTGCTGGCTTTGGCTGCGGCAGTCTGGTTTGCCGCTGGCTTTGCGTTGCGGCCGATCGATACCCTGCAGCGCAGTGTGCAGGATATGGTGGGCGGCAAGGCGGGGTTGTCAGTTCGTTTTGCGGAAGAGGGCGAACTGGCAGAACTGGCGCGACCGCTGAACCAGTTTGTGAGCACGCAGCAGTCAGTGCTGCGTGAAATCCAGCGAGAAATGGAAGCGCTGGCACTCAGCCTGCACGAACTGACCGCTGTGACCACGCAGATTTCCAATGACACCCGCGTGCAATCCGACCACGCTTCGGCCTCCGCCGCGACGGTCGGGCAGATTACCCAGAGTATCTCTAGCATTGCCCTGCGTGCGCGGGATGTGGATGAGGCCGTCCTGGATACCCAGTCGATCTCCAGCGAAAGCGCACAAGCGGTGATGGGCGTCTCCAGTGAGGTG
Source organism: Silvimonas sp. (assembly GCA_030151005.1). GTDB lineage: Bacteria > Pseudomonadota > Gammaproteobacteria > Burkholderiales > Chitinibacteraceae > Silvimonas. The sequence goes on along the minus strand of JASLES010000210.1, from coordinate 5,824 downwards.
GCCGAGGTGGCAACCGCCATGCAATCCCTGGGTGTCGCCATGGATAACCTCAGCCAGCGTGCCCGTGAAATCAGCGGCATTGTGGTGGTGATCAAAGAGATTGCAGATCAGACCAATCTGCTGGCCCTGAATGCGGCCATTGAAGCTGCCCGCGCCGGCGAGCAAGGGCGTGGTTTTGCGGTGGTCGCTGATGAAGTCCGCAAGCTGGCCGAGCGTAGTTCTTCTGCCACCGTTGATATCGCCCGGCGGATTGATCTGGTTAATGCCGAGACCAACGCCGTGCTATCCGATATGACCCGGACATCCAGCGGTGTCTCGCAAAGCGTCGATAAGGCCGAGCATGCGCGCAAGCACATGCTGGCTATTTCCGGCCGCATGGACGAAGTGGCGCAAGTGGTGCGCCAGATTGCGGACGCTACGGCCGAACAATCTTCTGCCACCGAATCCATGGCGCGTTCCACGGAACGGGCCAGCGGGATGACTCGCGCAACGGATTCAGCGTTGCATCAAGCCCGCCAGACCTTGCAAAGCGTGGATGAGCGCGCCAAAACGCTGCTCAACGCAGTGGGCAAGTTCCACCTGGCAGACGTGGAGGTGCTGCACTGGTGGTTGTCGCGCAGCGAGGCGCGTGCTGTGTTTGAACTGAAAACACGCCTGAATGCGCAAGGCCATCACTGGATGGATACCCGCACCAGCGGTGGCGATCCAATGGCGGCGCTCAATTCTCGTGTGCAGTCTGGTAATGCGCCCACCGCCGCAGCTAACCGCATTATCAATATTGGCAAGTGGTCAAAAATGGGCGTACTGGCCGATCTGAACGAGATCGCCCAGCGTCAGCGCTGGTCCAGTGTGCTGCCGGCTGTGCTGGATAAAATGATCCAGGTCGATGGCAAGTATGTGGCTGTGCCATTGGGCGCGGCGCGCGTGAACACCCTATGGGTAAACCTGCCGCTGATTCGCCAGGTGAATGGTCAGCAACCGCGCACCTGGGATGATTTCTTCGGTCTGTGCGACAAGCTCAAGGCTGCGGGCATTACGCCGCTGGCCGTGGGGGAGCAAGACTGGCAGATTGCCACCATGCTTGAAACCATCATCCTGTCTGAAGGGGCAGAGTTCCATCGCAACTGCTTTGTGAAGCTGGATGCCGGCACGCTGGGCGGTGCAGGGATGGCTCGCGCGCTGGAGCGTTTCCGTCGCCTCAAGCCGTATTGCACAGAAGACGCGGCTGGCCGCGACTGGAACCTGGCGACGGTTGATGTCATTAACGGTCGCGCAGCCATGCAGATCATGGGTGATTGGGCCAAGCCAGAGTTCATGCAGGCCGGGAAGGCACAAGGCAAGGATTACATGGGTTGGGCTGCACCGGCCGCTGCGGGCGAATTCAGCTTTGCCTGCGATTCGCTCATCATGTTCAAGCAGAAAGACACGGACATGCAGGTGGCGCAGCGTGATCTGGTCGAAATGCTGATGGGGCAGGAAGGCCAGGAAGCGTTTAACTTCTTCAAGGGCAATGTGCCGGCGCGTTCCGACACGCCAATGGGCCGCTACGACGGATATTCGCAGGAGACGGCGCGTGCTTTTGCACAGGCAGCCAACGCCAACGTGCTGGTGCCGTCCTGGGCGCATAGCCAGTGCCTGCCGGAAGACGTGCGGGGCGCTATTTTCGAGACCACCATGAAGTTCTGGCGCAACGGCAATATGAGTGCCGCAGATGCTGCGCGGATGATGGGTGAAGCTGCCCGGCGCGGTTGATCAACCGGCACAGCCAACAAAAAGCCCCGCAAATGCGGGGCTTTTTTTGGGTACCAACCGTTGGCGTAGATACTTACTCCACGCGATAGTTCGGTGCCTCTTTGGTGATCTGCACATCATGCACGTGCGATTCACGAATACCAGCAGAAGTGATCTGCACAAACTCGGCTTTCTCGTGCATTTGCGCAATGGTCGCGCAACCCAGATAACCCATGGAAGAACGCAGGCCGCCCACCAGTTGGTGAACAATCGCGGTCACCGGGCCCTTGTACGGTACGCGGCCTTCAATGCCTTCCGGAACCAGCTTGTCGGCATTGGCGGTGTTTTCTTCCTGGAAGTAGCGATCGCTGGAACCTTGTTGCATGGCACCCAGAGAACCCATGCCACGATAGCTCTTGTAAGAACGACCCTGGTACAGTTCAACTTCACCCGGCGCTTCTTCGGTACCAGCCAGCAGGCCACCGAGCATGACGGTGTGGGCACCGGCAGCAATCGCCTTGGCGATATCGCCAGAGAAACGGATGCCACCGTCAGCAACTAGCGGCACGCCAGTGCCCGCCAGCGCGTCAGCGACGTTAGCAACAGCAGAAATTTGCGGTACACCTACACCCGCCACGATACGCGTGGTGCAGATAGAGCCTGGGCCAATGCCAACCTTGACCGCATCAGCGCCGGCATCTACCAGCGCGCGGGCTGCGGCTGCGGTAGCGATATTGCCGCCAATCACCTGAACGTTCGGGAAATTGCGCTTCACCCAGTTCACGCGGTTCAGCACGCCAGCGCTATGGCCGTGTGCGGTATCGACCACAATGACGTCTACGCCGGCTTCGGCCAGCAGGGCAACACGCTCTTCTGTGCCGTCGCCCGTACCGACCGCAGCACCAACACGCAGACGACCCAGTTCATCCTTGGATGCCAATGGGTGTTCGCTGGTCTTGATAATGTCTTTTACGGTAATCAGGCCGCGCAGCTGGAAGCCATCGTTAACCACCAGTACACGTTCCAGCTTGTGGTCGTGCATCAGGTGACGGGCTTCATCAATCGATGCGCCTTCACGCACGATCACCAGCTTGTCTTTTTGTGTCATGACGCTGGAAACCGGCACATCAAGGCGGGTTTCGAAGCGCAAATCGCGGTTGGTGATGATACCGACCAACTGGCCTTTGGCATCAATCACCGGGAAACCGGAAATCCGATGTTGACGGGACAAGTTCAGCACATCGCGGACCAGCATGTCAGGCGACACCACCAGCGGGTCTTTCACCACGCCGGATTCATATCGTTTGACTTTGGAAACTTCAGCCGCTTGAAGCTTGGCAGACATGTTTTTGTGAACGATACCAATGCCGCCTTCCTGAGCGATGGCAATCGCCAGAGGGGCTTCGGTCACGGTATCCATGGCTGCGGAAATCAGCGGCAGGTTGAGCCGGATGTCACGAGTAAACTGGGTACCAAGGCTAACGTCGCGAGGGAGGACGTCAGAGTGGGCCGGGACGAGCAGAACGTCGTCGAAGGTCAGGGCTTGCTGCACGATGCGCATGTGCGAATCCTTTCACGCCAAAAGTCGATTATACCGGGTTTGGCACCGTAAGACTATGCCGACGTAATCAAGTTTTACCGGCGCCGTGTTGCAATTTGTACAAAACGGCCACGCTGGCGGATGGGTGGCAATGCCTGGAATTGATTGCTGATCTTCCCCTGGTATTGTGTTCCATTTGATTGGCGCAGGAGCTTGGGCGAGAGGCGACATGAAGAAGGCGGCCAGGTCATGGTGTTTGCTCATAACCTGGCACGTCGTAATTCCCGATTGTTTGACGATCCGGGCGGCGGATGAAAAGCGCGCCAGTCAAATGTTCCTGGAATGGTCCGGATTTGATGCTCGGGCTAGAGATATTGCGTAGTTACGATAGCGAGTCGGGGCGCAGGTTGCGTGTCATGAGCGTCAGTTGAGGTGTCAGGGGTAACTTGTACGCGTGCCGGAACGGCATCGATACGGACGCTTGCGGTTCTGGCGACGCTGGTTGAGCAGCCAGAAAAAGGCTGCGCGGTTTTGCTCGTGGGGTTGACGCTGCAAGTGTCTTCGACAATTGCGCCTCTAAAGGTGATGGTGCCGCCCTCCGCCTGGGCCAGCGAAGCGCCGAGTAAAAGTGGAATTGCAAAAAATGCCGACCTAACCAGATATGCCTTCGTCATTTATTAATCTCCTGAGGTATGTTTTATTTCCGGTGCTCTGGACCTGCTTTTTAAGATTAATCTTATTTTCGAAATTTAATGAGTGGTTAAGGGAAGGTGTTGCGTAAAACCCATGCTGCTTTAAGATAAAAATGCCAATTGCATATTCACGGTTTTTTCCAGAGACGGGGTTATGTGTATGTCATTTGTTTTCCCGAAATCAAACCGGATTTTCATTGTGGGTGAACCTCGCATGCCTCTGGCGGTGTGAGTGGTATGCGTCGACCTTGTGGTTCGGCTCTCGCCGATGTGGTGCAGGCTTTGTAAACGGGCTCAGCGGAGCGGTACTCTAATTTTGCCGTGATCATGCAATGTATGAACCTATGCACAAAAATGTGTACGCAAGAAATGCGGTTTCTATAAAAAGTAAATCCGTTTTTATTTGCATGATCTGTCGTGGGGATCAGAATTAAATTCATTGGATGAATGGGTTATATATCGATGAAATAAACGCGATTTGGGGTGGTGATGTCTTATTATTAATTTTCCTGGATATTCTGGTGAGGGTGTTCATGAGAATGCGAATTGAAGGGGTGTCGAAACATTTGCAGCGGTTTTGCCGTTTGCTAATGACATTAAATCTGAACTGCCGCGATCTTTGTTTTGCCCGCAATTGCTTCACAGCGGGAAAGGCTGTCATTCACACAACACCACCTGAGAAATTGATTGCGGGCAAAGCCTTTGGTGGCGCTATGCTGTTTGCCATGTCGGTGCGTGGGGAGCGCAGAATTTCTGGTGACTTGTGCCGGGTATTCGCGTTAGCGCAATGGTGCTGTGCCTTGCGCCAGAATCCATGCGCATGAAACGGGCTTGATTCAAAAACAATACAGAATACAGCGCAAAAAAATGCGACTTGGACAAGTGGCCAAAGCCGCGCCCACGGGAGGAGTGGTATGGAGCAAGCAGGTGCGGCGCCACATGATGGCGAGGCAAGGATAAGTGCGCTGATTTTGTCTGGTGGTGGCGCGCGGGCCGCCTATCAGGTCGGTGTATTGCTGGCCGTGGCACGCATCTGGCGCCACGGGGAGACCAATCCATTTCCAATTATTTGCGGCACTTCGGCCGGGGCGATCAATGCGGCCGGGCTGGCTTCCCGCGCCAGCGCCTTTCAGTCTTCGGTGCGACATCTGGCGCGTTCCTGGTTGCTGCTGTCGCCGGACCGGGTTTACCGCGCCAGCGTCATGGCGCTGCTCAAAAGCGCGGGGCATTGGGTGATTTCCATGCTGGCCGGCGGCCTGGGTGAGCGCAATCCCAAATCTCTGCTGGATAATGCACCGCTGCGTGATCTGTTAAGTGAGTTCGTGGATTTTGACGGTATTGGCCGTGCGGTCGAAGAGGGCGCATTGCTTGCGCTGGCCATTACCGCCTCCGGGTATACCTCCGGGCAATCCGTCAGTTTTTTCCAGGGCGCGGCCGCGCTGCCAGATACATGGCAGCGTGCATCCCGCGTGGGCGTGCGTGCGGAGATTTCTGTGGAGCACCTGATGGCATCCAGCGCGATCCCGCTGGTTTTTCCGGCCGCCCGCATTAACCGCGAATACTTTGGTGATGGTTCTGTGCGGCAGATTGCGCCCCTTAGTCCGGCCATTCATCTGGGGGCGAGCAAGCTGCTGGTGATCGGGGTGGCGCCGCATGCAGAGCCGCCGGCCCGGGAAAAGGTCAACGAGTATCCCTCCCTGGCACAAGTAACGGGGCATTTGCTCAACAGCGTGTTTCTGGACGCGCTGGAGGCTGATCTGGAGCGGGTCCAGCGCGTCAATAACACCATCTCCTTGCTGTCTGAAGATGTCCTCGCCGCGCATCGCACCAGCCTGCGTCCGCTGGAAGTATTGACGATTGC
>JASLES010000145.1 GCA_030151005.1 Silvimonas sp. | reverse complement strand
TCGTCCTGGAACCACGGTTCTTCAGCCTGCTTCACCAGAAAACCGATCTTGACTTGATCTGCTGCGTGCAATGCCGGTGCGATCAGCGCTGCTGCCAAACCCAGTGCGCCGCAGATCTTTTTGAGTTGCTGCTTCATCTTGGTCGAACCTCCATCAGTCCCGTTGCCGGGGTTGGTTATCAGATTGCCGCGGTGCGGCTATCCGTTGTCAGCCCACGTGGTGCGTTGGCTGTCGCGGCATCACCTGGCAGAGCGATGCAGCCCTTTTTATTCGCTACGTTTCTCAAACTTTGACTGTTCTCACGCCACCAGACCGCGGGCGCGCGCCACATCAATGACGCCAAAACCGGCCAGGTTGGCTTGCTCTTCTTCGCTGGTCACCAGAATGCGGCCGGAAAAAAAATCATCGTGCTTGACCAGGAGCGCCAGTGCTTCGCGCAGCATGGCCTTGCCGGTCACCACAAACTGGGTGCCGGGCGTCATGCCAATGGCGCTGGAGTTTTTCAGGGTCAAGAGGTCAGCACCCAGCACCGCACCCAACAAGAAGTTGGCGCGGGCGTTGCGCTCGTAAATGGTGAACTGGTCAAGAATGCGCACAGTAAAACACGCACGCCCAAGACCGATCTTGCCGGCAGAACGGGCGCCCGCCAGCAGCATTTCGGTGTCAATTTCGGTCGCAAAATCGCTATCGAGCGATCCGGCCAGAATGGTGTTGTGGGTGATCACATGCAGCAACTCACCGGCCAGCGTGGTCACGCAGCCGGTAATGCGGCGCTCGTCATCAACATGCACAAATTTGGAATGCGAACCCGGCAACACCATGACCGTGGGCTTGTCGATGCCAAGGCGGGCAATCAGCGCCATGGTCTCGACTTCTTCGCCGCGCATCATGTCCATTGCCTCACAGTTGTGCAGGCCAATGTTGTCGACACGGTTACGGACGCCGGGCACAAACCAGATGGGTTTGTCGCATACCTCAGGAATAGTGGCTTCACGCATGGCGGCCGCCAGCTCCGCACGGCCGGCGGGCGCCAGCACATGGGGGATTTCGTACAGACCGACGTTGGAGGTGATCATGCCGGAGGCCAGCACCAGGTCAACCACCTCCAGCCCCGTGTTGGCTTTGTCCAGGGCGGCGGCAATGGTTTCGCGCACACCGTTCTGCAAAGTCACCGCGCTACCGGTAATCGCCGTATCGCGCACGCCCACCTGACGGGCAGCCTGGCAGACTGCCTCGTTATTGCGCCACAGGGTGACGCGGGTGTTCGTGGTACCGGTATCGATCGTGAGGATGTTCATACTGGTGCAGGGTCCGTTCTTGTTGCACCTATTTGAATCTTTCGTAGCTGCACTATGCAAACTACATATTTGATGCCTATCATCAAAAAAAATTTAATGAGTCATCATGCCCCGTCGTTTACCCCCACTTAATGCATTGCGCATGTTTGAGGTTGCCGCCCGCTTGATGAGCTTTACGCAAGCCGCCGGTGAACTGCATGTGACCAACGCCGCAGTCAGCCACCAGATGAAACAACTGGAGGCATTTCTGGGCGTGCCGCTGTTTGAACGGCGCAACAACCAGCTCACCCTCACGAGTGCCGGAGAAGCTTATTTACCGCGGGTTCGCGAGGCTTTTCGCGCCTTGCAGCAAGCCACCGACATGCTGCTTGATGACAAAACCATCACGCTGAAAGTGGCTGTACCGGCCACCTTTGGCACCAAATGGCTGGTGCCGCGCCTCTATCGTTTTCTTAACCTGCATCCGGATATCCGGGTCGAGGTCAACACCGACCACGAGCGGGATTACCTGCATAACGACATCACCATCGACTACCGCCAGGTTCACTCGCCGGAACTGATCGTGGAGCGATTTACGTCAAGTACAGTGTTCCCGGTATGTAGTCCATCTCTGCGAGCTACGTTGCACACCCCTGCTGACCTGTCAAAACACACGTTGTTGCATGAGCGCAGCCCGCAGCGGCACGCGCATTTGCCCAACTGGCAGCAGTGGCTGGAAGAAACCGGCCTTGCCGGCATTGACGCTACCCGTGGTCCGGCGTTTTCAGACTCGCAAATGACCCTGCAATGTGCGATTGATGGTCAAGGTGTCGCACTGGGACAACGCATTCTGGTGGAATATGACATTGCCGCCGGACGGCTGATCAAGCCGCTGCCTACCGAAGTCTCGCTACGGGTGCCCTATTACCTGATCTTCTCGCACACCGCGCCAGAGAACCCAGGCTTTGCGGCATTCAGAGGATGGTTGATTGCGGAGGCCATGCGCAGCGAGGATTGAGCTTGCCCAAAGAAAGAGGCCACTGGGCTTGCTACTGTCATGCCATTTGCCTACGAATAGCCGGAAATAAGTGCATTTTTCAATGGCTTATGGATAAATGCCGCGATCTCGGGCATTTGCCCATTCCATTCGATCCGTTTGAAAGACTGGCATGCCTGCAAGGACATACATATACAAACGTCGCATCATTACCTGCCTGCCTGGCACGATCGTCACCGGGTTTATTTGCCCGTTTGTGATCACCGAAACCAGCGCAGAATGGTCTGGCACGCCGCCGCTGCGATTTCCGTCATTGCAGGTCTGCCAGACTTCCGAAGAGGCGGTAAAGCACGCGCATGAGTATGCCAAGGCGTGGATCGACGCGAATCCATAGTGAATCCAGAGGCACATCAGGAAGAAGCGGAAAAAGAGGAAGAGAGGAACAGCAGACGGCAGAAACAAAAAAAGACCGCATTCGCGATCTTGTTCAGTGGTGCCAGATGGCGTCCCCACGGGGATTCGAACCCCGGTTATCGCCGTGAAAGGGCGGTGTCCTAGGCCTCTAGACGATGGGGACGAGGCTCGCTAATAGCGATGGACTTGTGTGAGATGGTGCGCCCGGAGCGATTCGAACGCCCGACCCTCTGGTTCGTAGCCAGATACTCTATCCAACTGAGCTACGGGCGCACTGTCACAACACATTTACTACTTACTGCATTTTACTGCTTTCTGCCAAAACAGACTGCGTTAAAACTGCAGTACCGCTGGCGGAGACGGAGGGATTCGAACCCTCGATACAGGTTTAAGCCCGTATGCTTCCTTAGCAGGGAAGTGATTTCAGCCACTCATCCACGTCTCCGTCAAGGGAAGCGGGATAATACCCTGCGCCCTTGGGGGCGTCAAGAAAACTGCAGGCTTAAAATCAACATTTTTAGCTAATGCCCTGCCCCACAACAATAAAAAACGGCAGCGCCTGGCTGCCGTTTTGATCAACACCCGCCAGATCAGACGACCTGATCCAGACCAAATGCCTTGTGCAGCACGCGCACGGCCAGTTCCAGGTACTTTTCGTCCACGATCACCGAAATCTTGATTTCAGAGGTAGAGATCATCTGGATATTGATGCCCTCTTCAGCCAGCGTACGGAACATGGTGGACGCAACGCCCACGTGGCTGCGCATGCCAACGCCAACGATGGAAATCTTGCAGATCTTGTCGTCGCCAGAGATGCTGCGTGCGGCAATGTGATCCTGCACGCTTTCCAGCACCTTGATCGTGCGCGGCAAATCATTCTTGGGCACGGTGAAAGAGAAGTCGGTGGTGCCTTCCTGGCCGACGTTCTGGATGATCATGTCCACATCGATGTTGGCATCTGCCACCGGGCCCAGAATCTGATATGCGATACCAGGTTTGTCAGGCACACCGGTCACATTGATACGGGCTTCGTCACGGTTGAAAGCGATACCGGAAACGACGGGTTTTTCCATGTTGGAGTCTTCCTCGAAAGTAATCAGCGTGCCCTCGCCCTCTTCCTGGAACGAGGACAGCACGCGCAATTTCACGTTGTACTTGCCGGCAAACTCGACCGAGCGAATCTGCAGCACCTTGGAGCCCAGGCTGGCCATTTCCAGCATTTCTTCAAAGGTGATGGTCTTGAGCTTGCGTGCTTCGGGTACAACCCGCGGGTCGGTGGTGTATACGCCATCGACATCGGTATAAATCTGGCATTCGTCGGCATGCAGGGCTGCTGCCAGCGCCACGCCGGTGGTATCAGAACCGCCACGACCCAGCGTGGTGATGTTGCCTTCGGCGTCCACGCCCTGGAAACCTGCCACGATGACAACGCGGCCAGCGTTCAGGTCGGCACGCATGTTCTCGTCGTCGATCGACTGGATGCGGGCTTTGGTAAAGGCGCTATCGGTCAGGATTTTGACCTGACCGCCAGTGTACGAGCGCGCATCAATGCCGGCCTCTTTGAGGGCCATGGCCAGAAGGCCGATGGTGACCTGTTCACCGGTAGAGATAATCACGTCCAGTTCACGCGGATCAGGATTGACCTGCATTTCTTTGGCGAGCGCGATCAGGCGGTTGGTTTCGCCGCTCATTGCGGACAAAACAATCACCAGATCATGGCCTTGCGCCTTGAACCGGGCGACGCGTTTGGCCACATTCTTGATACGCTCCGGCGTGCCCACGGAGGTGCCGCCGTATTTCTGGACAATCAATGCCATATGCAACCTGCTGGTTGAGAAACGGAAAAATCCGGAATTAAAACCGCCGGCATTGCTGCCAGCGGCGGGTGATCAAGCGAAGCATTCTATATAAGAAAGCGGCGCTTTTCGAGCCTGTTGGCAGCGTCTGGCTGCCATTTGCCACAAAAAAGGGCAATACCTGCTAGCCCTGGTCAACCTTCGTGAACCGGAACACGTGGCGCAATGGCACACATCAACTCATAGCCAATGGTGCCGGCAGCACGTGCTACATCATCAATCGGGACGTCATTGCCCCACAGTTCAACCGGGCTGCCAATCTGCGCCTGCGGCAGATCGGTAATATCAATCGTCAACATATCCATCGACACCCGCCCGACGACGCGTGTGCGCTGCCCGGCCACATTGACAGGCGTACCTGCCGGCGCGTGACGCGGATACCCGTCAGCATAGCCGCATGCAACCACACCGATACGCATGGGCCGGTCAGCGGTAAAGGCGGCACCGTAGCCAACGGTATCGCCCGGTTGCAGATGCTGCACGGAAATCAGTTGCGATTGCAGGGTCATGGCCGCGCGCAACCCGAGGTCTTTCGCGCTGCGATCATCAAACGGAGAGGCACCATACAACACAATGCCAGGGCGGACCCAATCGGTGCGCGTTTGCGGATAAGCGAACGTCGCGGCGGAGTTGGCCAGCGAAATGGGCAGCTTCAGACCTTCTGTCGCATGCTGGAAACGGGTGAATTGTTTTTCGATGCCCTTGGCCGGTTCGTCGGCCGTGGCAAAGTGGGCCATGAGCGTCACGCTGGCAACGCTGGACAACCCACCCAGCTTTGCGGCCAGATCACGCGCCTGTTCCGCCGGAAAACCCAGCCGGTTCATGCCGGTATTGAGCTTGAGGAAGATATTGAGTGGCTGCGGCAGAGAGACTTGTTCCAGCCATACCAGATGACCAGGCTCATGCACTGCTACCGAGAAATTCTGCCTTGCGGCCTCAATCAACTCAGACTGGCTGAAGACGCCTTCCAGCAGCAGTACGGGCTGCTGCATGCCCCAGCGCCGCAGCGCCAGTGCACCTTCAATCTCCAGGATGCCAAAGCCATCGGCGTGGGCCAGCGCTCTGGCGGCGCGCTCAAGCCCATGCCCGTAGGCGTTGGCCTTGACCACGGCGAATGCGCGGCTATTGGGAGCGGTCTGTTTGACCTGATTGTAATTGTGGGTAATTGCCTTGCTGTGAACGATAGCCTTGATAGGGCGAGTCATGTCGGGAACCGGATGGTTAGTCACTGGGCAAGGAGAGCCTGACAAAACCCGCTAAAGCGCTCGCCGGCAAAGGTAAGCGCGATCAGCAGGGTTTTGCGAGTCGCTCCTATTCTTCGCGCAGCACCTTGCTCGTCAACGCTTTGCAGTGACTCTGGTGGCGCTTGTGTCTGATGTACCAGATCAGCGTCAAAGTCGCCAGTGCGGCCAACACCAACCACATGCCGGTTTGACCCTGTTTGATGGCGTGTTCCAGCCACTGCCGCTGGAATGCGCCGTAGTAACCCAGATACACCCAGACCGGCACGCTGATTAGCGCGGCAAGGCCATCGGCCAGCAAAAAACGCCAGAACGGAATGCAGCGGGACATGCCCGCCGTGAGATAGATCGGCGTACGCAGGCCAGGCAAGAAGCGCGCTACAAACAACACCCGGTTGCCATAGCGGCGGAATTTATCCTGCACAGCGGCGTAACGCTCTGGCGTGAGCACATGGGATACCCAACGCCATTTCAGCGCCCGCGTACCAAAGTGGCGGCCAATGAAAAACATGATGGAGTCGCCCACCAGCACGCCGGCCATCCCCACGCCGAACATGGTGTGAACGTCTGCAAAGCCCAGCCCGGAGATAATGCCACCGGCCACAAGCGTGATGTCTTCCGGAATCGGCACGCCAAAACCGCAGACCAGCAGGACACCGAAAACGGCCACGTAGCCATAATCAGTAAAGACAGGAAGAAGATATTGCAGAATATCCATGCGTATTGACCGAACAAGAGTTCTGACCAGCAACCAAACTAAAAGCACCCCGCCAGATAGTCAGCGAGGGGCGACGTGTACTCCATTTACTACCGTGTCGCGTGTGTTTGTTGTATGCCGGACCCGTCGTTCGAGCAGGGGTTATCCCCGTATCGTAATGGGCCACACTATATCATGCGATATTCAGGAGTACTGATAGATGCCGTTACGTTTGTCAGGTTCAGAGTACCAGGCGCGCAGAAGGTTTCCGGTTTGTATCCCGCCTGTCGTGGCAATATGTCGGCGTAAACCGGGCAAACATGATATAAAACCGCCCAGCGTCCTGATCTTTTGCCCGCGGCATACAAGGCTGGCGGCGGCATGTAGTGGCGCTAAACATCAAATACAACAGGTTCCGTTCCGGGCATGAATCGCGGTTTTTTCATCATCCTGGGTGCACAATTTCTTTCTGCGCTCGCTGACAATGCGCTTTTCATTGCAGCACTGACCCTTTTACGTGAACAAAGCGCGCCTGAGTGGCATTTGTCCATGCTGCTCTGGAGCTTCACGGTCTCTTACGTGGTCCTGGCGCCGTTTGCCGGTTCTTTTGCAGATTCCATGCACAAGGGCCGCGCCATGATGATCTGCAACGGTATCAAACTGATTGGCTGCGCCTGCATGCTGACCGGTGTACCGCCCATCATTGCCTACGCCATTGTCGGCTTTGGCGCCGCCGCCTACTCCCCGGCCAAATACGGACTGATCACCGAATACCTGCCGCACGAACAACTGGTTGAAGCCAATGGCTGGCTGGAAGGCGCCACCGTCGGTGCGATTATTTTCGGCACCGTGCTGGGTGGCATTCTGGTTGGCGCGCGCGCCAGTGACTTTTACGACACGCTAGTGCTCAGTCAGTGGCTCTCGCCCGCCCAATTTGCCATGTGCACCATTGCAATCCTGTATCTGGCGGCGGCCTGGCTCAATATCTATATCCCCAAGCTCAAAGTTCACCTCAAGCCACTGCACCTGGACCCGCTGTTTTTGATCCGAGAGTTCTGGTGGTGCGTGCGCCGTTTGTGGAAAGACCCGCAAGGCCAGTTGTCGCTGGCAGTGACAACCCTCTTTTGGGGCGCCGGTGCCACCATGCGCCTTGTCGTGCTCAACTGGGCGGTGATCTGGCTCAACTACAGCATGGAACAAGCCACGCGTCTG